>CBIMZH010000631.1:0-2112 GCA_966248255.1 uncultured Cellvibrio sp. | reverse complement strand
CAGTCAGTTGCCCTCAAGCGGTAAACCCCTGGTATGGCAGGCTGACCTGGGTGACGGCCAGTATCAAAACCCGGTCATACACGCCGACTACTCCGACCCGGACGCGATTCGCGTGAGCAAAACCTACTATATGACCTCCTCCAGCTTTAACAGCTCGCCGGCGCTGCCGCTGCTGGAATCCAAGGATATGATCAACTGGACGCTGGTGGGCCACGCCCTGCAGCAGCAGGTGCCGCTGGATGTGTTTGCGCTACCGCAACACGGCAAGGGTGTCTGGGCCCCCTGCCTGCGCTATCACGCCGGCAAGTTCTGGATTTTTTACCCGGACCCGGATTACGGCATTTACGTTATCACCGCTAAAAACTTCCGCGGCCCCTGGAGTCAACCGCAGTTGCTGCTGGCGGGTAAGGGCATTATCGACCCCACCCCGCTTTGGGATGATGACGGCCAGGCTTATCTGCTCCACGCCTGGGCCAAAAGCCGCGCCGGCATTAACAATCGCCTGACCCTGAGACGCATGGCACCAGATGCCAGCAAGATGCTGGATGACTCAGGGCCAGTAGTGGTCAACGGCGATCTGCTCGCCAATTACCGCACCCTGGAAGGCCCCAAGTTTTATAAAAAAAATGGTTACTACTATATTTTTGCCCCGGCCGGGGGCGTGGAGTTTGGCTGGCAATCTGTTTTTCGCAGCAAGAATATTTACGGCCCCTACCAAGACAAAATCGTTCTCGCACAAGGGAATTCCACCACCAATGGCCCCCATCAGGGCGCCTGGCTGAACACCCCCGCAGGTGAGGACTGGTTTTTCCACTTTCAGGATAAAGGCCCCTATGGCCGCATAGTCCATCTGCAACCCATGAGCTGGCAAGACGGCTGGCCAGTGATGGGGCAAAACCCCAACGCCCAGGGTGTAGGTGAGCCAGTGCAAAGCTTTCGCAAACCTGTCGCGGGCAGCTTCGCGCTGGCGGAGCCTGCAACCAGTGATGAATTCAATCAGGCGGCCCTGGGGCTGCAGTGGCAGTGGAATGCCAACTGGCAAAAAAGTTGGTACTCACTTACCGCAAAACCCGGATCTCTTCGCCTGTTCGGTCAGTTCGACCCCTTGGCTGTCAACAATCAAAACCTGTGGAATAGCCCGGCACTGCTGCTGCAAAAGCTGCCTGCCGAAGCCTTTGAAGTAACCACCCTAGTGCAGTTGCACAGTCGCGACAGCAACGATCGCGCCGGCCTGTTGATATACGGCTACGACTACGCCTGGCTGGGCCTGCGCCAGCAAAAAGGTTCTACCCAATTGCTGCTGGTAACCTGTATGGATGTCGAAGCCCTGTGCCGCGAAACGCCTCAGGCCAAACTGGACCTTGGCCAGAACACCCAGGCTTTTCTGCGCATGACGGTTAGCGCGGGGGCAAAAGTGCGCTTTAGCTATAGCCTTGATGGCAAGGAGTATATGGCGATAGGCGAAGAATTTACTGCCAAGGTGGGCCGCTGGGTGGGTGCGCAAATGGGCCTGTTCAGTGCCAGCGACAACCCCAACAGCCAGGCTTTCGCCGATGTCGATTTCTGGCGAGTAGCACCCATAGCTCGCTAGGGCTGACAAAATATTCACGCGAAAAAAAACCCGGCCTAAGCCGGGTTTTTTATTAAACCGATTATCGCTTAGTCGCGGGTCTCGGTTTTGGTCACTTTGGTAGAAACCTGAGCTACTACGCGACGGTTTTGCTCACGGCCAGCGGCAGTGGCGTTGTCGGCGATTGGCTTGGCTTCACCATAACCGATTGCAGTTACGCGATCAGCGCTGATGCCATAGTTGGCAACCAGATCCGCTTTAACCGCGTCGGCACGGCTCTGTGACAGTTTTTGGTTGTAGCTGTCAGCGCCTTGGCTGTCAGTGTGACCTTCAACAGTTACCACAGTGTCAGCATACTGGTTCATGAAATCAGCCAGTTTTTTCACTTCGCTTTCAAACGCTGGCTTGATTACAGACTTGGCTGAGTCAAAAGTGATGTTAAGTTTGATGGCCACAGTTTCGGTCAGCTTGAGCGAGCAACCTACGGCATCAACCTTGTGGGTTTTTGGCGTGTCAGCACACTGGTCTTTGGCGTCGAATAC
>CBIMZH010000630.1:0-2113 GCA_966248255.1 uncultured Cellvibrio sp. | reverse complement strand
GCGCCTGCAGGAGGCACGGCAGATGATGCTCAATCAAGGCCTGGATTCCGGCACCACGGCGCTGCGCGTTGGTTACGAAAGCATTTCGCAGTTTACCCGGGAATATGCGCGATTATTTGGCGATCCGCCTTCACGCGACGTCAAAAAATTGCGTCAGGCTTCACTTCATTAATCGATCAGCTATATAACAAACGACCCTGGTTTTTAATAGGAATTAATAGCATGCTTAAGTGGATATTGATTGGCATAGCGCTACTTTTAGTCGCTGTTGCTATGGTTCCCCTTGTCGTCACCCAAATTGAACAGCAACAAGCGCGCGCTAACGCAGGCAAATTCGCCAACGTAAAAAACCTCAACCAAGCAACTGCAAAAACCGCTGTCATCGTCTTTTCCCGCTCGGGTAATACCGCAGTTTTAGCACAACATATAGCGCAGAATTTGCAGGCAGATTTTTTTCGCCTGGAGGCATCGGACTATGAATTGGGAATTAAAGGCTGGGCGAACGCCATGCAGGATGCGCGCAGCATTCGCGCGGAAATAACGCCTAAGCAGATTGATTTGTCGAGCTACGAAACCATCTATCTCGGCTCCCCAATTTGGCTTTACAGCCCGTCTCCGCCAATTTGGGCCTTTGTAGACAATAATAACTTCCAAGGCAAAAACGTTGTTTTCTTTAACACCTTCAACAGCAAGTTTGAGCAAGCCTATATCGACCAATTTAAACAATTGCTGCTGGATAAGGGCGCAATTTCGTTTGAGCATCGCTATGTAAAACGCGGGCGCATGGGGCAACAAATTTCTACCGAGCTGATGCTCAAACTTTATGATCAACAAGTGCAAGCCCAATCCAACAATAACCACCTGGGAGCAGCCGATGAGCAATAACAAACAAACCCAAGCCACTGAATATCAGGTCGCGCCCATAGAATTATTTTTCGATTTGATTTTTGTGTTTGCCATTAGCCAATTGTCGCACCACTTGGCTGCGCATTTTTCCTGGCAGGGTGCCGCAGAAACCGGAATACTCTTATTGGCCGTAACCTGCGTATGGGCCTACACCAGCTGGGTAGCCACTATGATTCCGGTACACCGCCCATCTTCGGCCTGGATGCTGATAGCAATTATGTTGCTTGGTTTGATAATGAATGCCTCCATAGGCGATGCCTTTGCGACTACCGCCTGGAGCTTTGTCATCCCACTGTTAGTTATCCAGCTTGGCAGAACTCTCTGGACCATTATTTACGCCCCGGATTCTGCCTACAAAGAGCACTTTATCCGCGTATTGATTTGGCTCTTATTGACCACGCCGCTATGGCTTTTGGGCGCACTGGCGCAGGGTGAACAACGCCTAGGCTATTGGGCTGCCGCCGTTATTATTGAATTGCTAGGCACCTGGTTTGCGCATCCGGTACCGGGCAGAAAAGCCAAAACCGAACACTGGCCATTTAATGCCGAGCACATGCTTGAACGCTGCAATCTATTCATCATTATCGCCCTGGGCGAAACAGTGCTTATGGCGGGCATAGCCCTAGCCGAACACCCCACCAATCTACTCACATTAATGACTGGCACCAGTGCCATGGTAGGCATTATCGCCCTCTGGGCGCTGGCCTTTGGCAGCATTCAAACCCACACCGAACATCACCTGAAAAAAACACTCGACCCGGTAAAAGTGAGCCGCCACGCGATGAACACGCTCACCATCATGGTGGCCGGATTAGTGTTGCTGGCCGTTGCCAATGAAAAAATAATTCACCACCCACAGGGCCACGCATCACTCGCGCTAGGCTTTACCGCCTCCATAGGCGCGGCAATATTTTTATTAGCGCAAAGTTGGTATCTGCATTCCGTGTTAAAAGTTCGCTCGCATATTCACTGGCTGGGCGCACTGGCAATCACCCCAGTGGGAGCTGCCGCTTTAGTGTTGCCACCCTATGGCATCACTTTGGTTATCAGTGGTTTGCTTGCAATTTTTGCGGGATATGATTGGACAAAGCGGAAATTTTAATTTCCGCTTTGGATGGGGTTTCAGCTTTCGGCCAATTGCTGCAGGATTAATGTAGATACCATCTCTCCAATACTCCCACAAGTTCCTCAGCAGGCTTGTGGTGAA
>CBIMZH010000629.1:0-2123 GCA_966248255.1 uncultured Cellvibrio sp. | reverse complement strand
GGGTGAGCTAGGCTGCAGCTTCGCCCTTTTGCAACTGGTGAACATCGGCGGCCGTGAGCGGCTGGCCACCAATACCTAAGCAACCTTCTTTAACATCCTCGATGTAAACCCAGGTAACGCCACGCATATTTTCACCTTCGATAGACACCATGGTGTCGGTAAGTTTTTTCACCATCTCTTGCTTCTGCGCTTGGGTGAATACATTTTCGATCACCTTAACGTTAATTATTGGCATGATAATTCTCCTGATTGATAAGTTTGGGTTTCCGAGGTTCAATGTCCCTCTGAGAAAAATATTAAGCTTGGACATGGGCGCGCGATACTTGCAAACTTGTAGTATCTAACTACTAAAAATGAAGTAAGCCACTACTAAAGCAGCAGTTATAAAAACTGCAGTTTTAAAAATTGCAGCAAGGCACAGGTAAAATCGCCTAAAGGCCGAATACGACAAAGTCGCCTGACGGCCAAAGGTAAAAAGGAGCTAGACATGAGCTACAACCAGTTTTGCCCTCTGGCCAAGGCGATGGATT
The DNA here is from genome assembly GCA_966248255.1 of uncultured Cellvibrio sp. GTDB lineage: Bacteria > Pseudomonadota > Gammaproteobacteria > Pseudomonadales > Cellvibrionaceae > Cellvibrio. The sequence continues at coordinate 1,593 of CBIMZH010000629.1, read as the reverse complement.
TACTCGGCGAGCGCTGGACACTATTAATCGTGCGCGAATTGCTGATGGGCGCTACCCGTTTTAACGAGCTGCAACGAGGCTTAACGCTTATATCCCCCAGCATACTCACCAAGCGCCTCAACGAACTGGCGGAGGCTAATGTGGTATTGCGCAAAAAAATTCCCGGACAAAAAGGCTATGAATACCAGCTCACCGAAATGGGCCGCGATTTAATGCCAGCGGTTGAAGCTTTGGGGGCCTGGGGCATGCGCTGGGCGCGCGGCACCATGAATGATGATGAACTGGATGTGGAATTGTTGATGCTGTATTTGGAGCGCAGCATTCTGCGCGACAAATTACCCAATGGCGAAACCATTATCCGTTTTCAATTTACTAACTTGAGCCAGTATCGCGACTGGTGGATTCTGGTTAAGCCCGAGCACACAGAGGTCTGTTTGAAAGATCCAGGGCGCGAAGTCGATGTCTATTTTACTGTCGACCTGCGCACCATGACCGAGGTGTGGATGGGCGATTGCAGCTTTAAAACCGCCATGGCCGATGGCCGCTTAAAACTGGTTGGCAATAGCGCCCTCACCCGCAGTGTCAGCAGCTGGCTGGCGCTGGTTCGCTTTGCGCAGAATAATGCCGAGCTGGCAAGCCTGGCATAAGGCCACGCCCAACTAGCGGGCTAGTATCTGGGGCAGCTGGGTTTTCAATATCTCCGCCAAACGACGTGTTGCAGGCCCGGCAAAATCTCGGTCCGCAAAAATAAGATAGGTAACCACTTCACGCAGCGCGCCTATTTCCACCGGCAAGTATTTGAGCTTGCCCGTGGCTATATCCTCGCGCGTGTAATGTTCAGATAGCCAAGCGTAACCCAAGCCCATGCGAATCGCTTCCAATGAGCTGGTGATATGGCTGACCGTCCAGCGCTGATCCGCCTCCTGCCAGCCGCTGGAATAGCGCCGGTAATGGCCTGAATCGCGCACAATAATCTGTCGATGCTGACGCATATCCTCAAAGTTAATCTCGCGCCCCAGCAGTTGTAATGGATGATCGGCAGCGGAAACACCGCGCAGGCTGATATTGACCAGCTTCTCCCCCACAAACCCGGGCGGCACCCGCGCCCCTATGGCTAAATCCACCTGACGCTGGATAAGCGCATCTTCGGTGCCACTCAATACAGATTCAAACAGCTCTACCCGGGTATCCGGAAAATCCTCAGCAAACTTGGCCAAACAGGCGAATACGCAACTGGGCGGGATCAGTAAATCCACCGCGATTTTAACCAGCGGCTCCACCTTAACCGACAGGCAGCCGGCGGACTTTTCCAGCCGCTCAGCCTGCTCCAGCAGCTGTTTAGCGCGCCTGTAGAGCAGCTCTCCGGCAGGGGAAGCCACCGCCTTGCGCCCCTGCAGTTGGAACACCTTGACGCCCAGGGCCGATTCCAACTGCGCAATAGCATAGGAGACAGAGGACTGGCTTTTATTGAGCAGCTCTGCCGCACGCGCATAGCCTCCGGCGTCGATCACCGCCAGCAGGGCCCGCCACTGCTCCAGGGTCACCTGGTTTTCCTGTATTAAATTGCTAGCCAAGGGTTTGCTTTCTGATTCA
>CBIMZH010000628.1:0-2128 GCA_966248255.1 uncultured Cellvibrio sp. | reverse complement strand
AACAAAAACTCATGGTCATTGGCGACTCAATTACCGCTGGCTACGGCAATGAAGGCAGCGAACCGCACTGCCACTACGCCATGGAAACCAGCAATCAACAGCTGAGTTATGCTGCGCTCGCGGCTAAAAAACTCAATGCCGATTTACAAACTATCGCCTGGTCCGGCATAGGTGCCTGGCGCAGCTACGGCGAAACCTCGCCGGTGAACCCCAGCATACTGGTGCGCAGCCAGCGCACTCTGGCCGATGATGCCAATAGACAGTGGGACACCAGCCGCTACCCGGCAGATGCCGTGCTGATTAATATAGGCACTAACGATTACTGGAATGGCGCGCCCGGTGAGCCCTACACATCGGCAATGCAAAAACTTATCGCCATGCAGCAACAGGCCTACCCGGGCAAGCCCATCTATTTAATTGTCAGCCCCATGCTCGGCGGCGATGCGCGCGCATCGCAAATCCAGGTGCTGCAATCGCTCACCGGCAAAAATATTCAACTGCTGGATTTAGGCAAAATTGAAGCAGCCGACGGCTTTGGCTGCGACTACCACCCAAATGTTATTACCCATACTCGTCTGGCGCAGTTACTGAGCCAAAAGCTTAAGCAGGATTTAGACTGGTAAACAGATTGAGTCTTGATAAAAAAATCAGGGCCCGGCAAATGGGCCCTGATTAAAATTTACCTTTCAAACCCAGGCGCAGGCTGCGCTCATTGCCCGGCTGGGCCCAGAGTGCAGAATAGGAATTTGCGTAGTAACCCTCATTTAACAGGTTATCGACTACCAGACTCAGCTGGAGTTTTTTATCCAGATTGTAGTTAGCAAACAGCCTCAGGCTGGTATAGCCAGGCAAGATAAAATCCGGGTCTACAGTCTCGCCCAAACGCTCCCCTACATAAATTGCCCCCAGGCCAGTTGCCAGTGGCTGACCGCGCCAGGTGAATTTTCGCTGCAATACCACGCTGGCCTTATGCTTGGGGATATTCAGCAGGCGACTCCCCTTGGGAATGGCCACGCCCCAGTCGGGATTAATCATGTCATTGGCGGTTTGCGCATCCACATAGTCATAGGCGAAAACGACACGCCATGTCTTTGCCAACGCCGCTTCCAGGTTGACTTCCAGGCCGCGACTCTCGGCTTTACCCAGCGCCAATGAATAACCGTAATTAAGCGTATCAGCGGTTAAGATATTGGACTTCTCCGCATTAAAAATACTCAGGCCGCCCTTAAGCGCATTGTCTAAAACATTAAAATGCGCGCCCAGTTCGTAGGAGCGGCTCGTCTCTGGGGCAAAGGCTTCACCCTGCCAATTGGTGCCAGTATTTGGGCGAAAGCCCTCTGAGTAGTTGGCGTAAATGGAAAGCTGAGGTGCGGCAATAAACACCAGGCCCAGGTGCGGGGTAAATTTATGGTATTCCTGCCTGGCACGCGTGGCAGCAAGAAAATTATCAAACTGCCGGTCGGGAGAGTCGTAGCGAAAGCCAGCCATTAAACGCCAGCGCTCACCCAAATCGCTTTGGTTTTGCAAATAAAACCCGGTCGACTGCTCGCGCTCGCGCAAATCCCAAAATGGGTTAAGCGCAGGCTGCGGCTGACCGTAAACCGGCTGCTGTAAATTAACCGAATAGGTGCTATCGCCCGGCGTTACTCGCCACACATTTTGAATTTGGTTAAGTTGATAATGGTAATTATCCAAGCCAAGTAATAGCTGTTGCGGCAGCCCCAGCAATTCAAATTTACCCGATAACTCCACTCGCCCAGATAAATCAGTCGCATCAAAATTGCGGTAGCGGCGCTGGCGATTGAGGGTGACGCCATCACTAAACAGCAACTGGCGACTGGGTGTTAATTCCGGCTCGGTGGAATAGCCCTCCAGCGAGGAGCTTCTATAACCCAAGCCAGCCAGCAGGCTCCAGTTTGCCGTTAATGCCTGCTCAAAAGTTAACTGATGGCCGCGAGCGATTATTTTCATGGGGCCATCGGCTGGCTCGCCATAAAAACGCGTGACAGGTACCTGAGAAAATTTGCCGTCCAACACCACCACACCGCGATCGAAAGGCAATTCCTGATCGAGGATTTCCATTTCATAGCTGATGTGGGTTTGGTCGGAAATTCGATACAGCAGCGAA
>CBIMZH010000627.1:0-2129 GCA_966248255.1 uncultured Cellvibrio sp. | reverse complement strand
TGTAAGTGAGACGACGAATATAAAAAAATCCTTGGATAATTTTTAAGATTCTTAGCGCTATGGCTTGGCATGTCGAAAAAATTCACAGTTAAGGGCGTTAATACTCGCCTAATTTTGCTTGTGATTTGATTAATAACAGTTTTTAGATGCTGGTGCAAAGATTGCACAAAATCGTGTCACTTTGTGCCCCAGGGTAGTTGGAAAGCTTACTCCGACTTTGGCAGCACCTTAGGTTAATTGTTTTAAGTACTTTTTTCTAAGCGTTAATTGGGATGTTACATATGAGTAAATTACTGTTCTCATGGATATCCGGGGGAGTGCTGAGCGCGCTAATGGCCGCTAGTGCTCAGGCAGGTTTGATGGGCTTTGGAGGTTTTGGAGGAACCAACTTTTACAACCAGCAAAATTATTTTTATCAGCCTTATGGCAGCACCGGGTTCGGCAGTTTTGGATTCTATGATGGTCTTGAGGAGTCCTGGGGGGGATTTGGTGGATTCTTTGAGGACGATAAAAACAAATTTATCAAGCCCGAGTTTCATTTAGTTTCTCAGTGGAATGATCCAGGCGAGTATCTAAAGGCGTCACCGTCCGAGATTGTCAGAGTTAACGAACCTAGTGCTAGTTGGTTAATGCTGTTAGGTTTTGCCGGTCTTTTGGTGGTGCGAATTAGAAGCCGCAAGTATCAGGATTAGGTGCGATAGCTCAAGTTGTTGTCCCGCGTAATCCAATAAAAAAGCCTGCCGTAACTGCAGGCTTTTTTATTGTTGTTTGACTGGCAGTGACCAGTTTGTCCGCGCTTAAAATTTGCGCACCAGCTGGCGTAATCCCGGCAGTAATTGGGCCTGTTCGCGATAGGCTATGGCTTCATACTGATTGCAAATCACCAACAATTTTTGTTGTAGCCGGGTGTCCTCCAGGTTTTGGCTAAAGTCGCGCAAACTTGTGCCCTTGGGGCGAATCAGGCCTCGCGCCTTGAGTTTGCGTTCCAGTCTATGGATGAGTCGGGTTTCGGGGGCGACAGCTAATTGCCGTGCCCGTGCGGCCAGGGTCCAGGCAAAAATACCCGCGCCCACAAGCCCTAAACCCAGCAGCCACAGGGTGAGCCGCCAGGATTCAGTGCCGCCAAACCAGCGGTGAAACAAGCCTTCCTGCGCATCCTGATCGTAATTCAGCACCCAGCGCTGCCAGGCGTAGGTGGCAGCGTCCCAGCGCATTTGTAAATCGCGCATTAGCGCCGAGTTTTCCCAGGGGCTTTGCACCAGGCTTAAATCCTCTTCGCTCAAGGCCATGTCCAGCCCCTGTTCTATTCGCTGGGGGGCAACGGCGGCGGTGGGGTCCAGTGCGTACCAGCCGCGCTCGGCAGACCAGAGTTCTACCCAGGCGTGGGCATCGGCCTGGCTGACCAGCAGATAGTTTTCTGTCGCATTCCAGATTCCCCCCTGATAACCCACCACTACGCGGCTGGGGATGCCTGAGGCGCGCATTAAAAAAGTAAAACTGCTGGCAAAGTGCTCGCAAAAACCGCGTTTACTGGAAAATAAAAATTCGTCGATTGAATCCTCGCCCAGAGTGGGGGGCTGCAAGGTGTAGCTAAACTCACGGTTAAACAGCTGCAGTGCGCGGTTGATTATCTGGGTGTCGGACAGGCCAGCGCTGCGCCAGCTTTGGGCCAGCTCTCGGGTGCGCGGATTGCCCTGTGCGGGAAGTTGCAGGTTGATAAAGCGCTCGCGTTGGCTCAATAGTGGTGGTTGTGCATATTGCACAGCCAGCGCTGAGCTAACGTTGTAACTTAATCGCTGGGTTACCGGCTGGCGCGCCATCAGCAGTTGATCACCCGTTATAGCTGTCGCTGTGTGGCCGCTGAAAATTGTTTGAGGTGTGGCCAGGGCAAACAGCCAGTGTTGGCCATGGGGTTCAAGGATTATGTTGTAGCTAATGATGCGGCTGGCCTTACCGCCGGGGCCGGTCTTTTCATCCTGCTCCCAGTTATTGCGCAAGCGCCAGCGGCGACCGTCAAAGTTGTCCATTATCAGCCCGCGCCAGTAAAGTTCGCGCAGTGGTGGTGGCGGGCCATCAAAGGCGACGCGAAACGCTGGTGCTTTGCTTAGCGCCAGATCGCCTATATCGCC
>CBIMZH010000626.1:0-2145 GCA_966248255.1 uncultured Cellvibrio sp. | reverse complement strand
CACCAATCTTGCCACCTAAAGTCCCACCCAATACAGCACAAGCTAACGCACCACTACCTCCAGTAGGAATACCCAACACCGCAGTACAAACCACGGTAGCTATAGCACCTCCAACGGCTCCCCCTGCGGCGCTGCCGCCAATGCTGCCTATCAAGGCGCCCCCTTCGACATACCTGGCTTGCACACACTCATCTTCTCGCCCAAGGGTGCACGCTTGATGGATACTCAATCCTGTTGCAGCCACATCTAGCCCGATACCGATATAAGTGCCCTTCTTTATGAGATTAGCAGCCTTGGAAACTCCAGCGATCTTTTCCGCATACCCAACAATTTCACCAGAGTGCAGATAACTCTTCGTGGAAATCCCTAGCGTTCTCTTTGCTTTCCCCTTTTTACGCAAGCCCGAACCGTATGCCGCTAGCCTATCCAGCTGCTCCTCCAACCTAATGAACAAAACCATCCGCTTGGCATAAAATTCATCACGCGCTTTGATCGTGCCGCCCCCCAAGTAATCTCGATGAAGCTGCTCAACCTGCCCGAGTGTTTCCTTGATTGCATCGAGATGCCTGCTCCAGCCGTCACTTACTGCGCCTGCCCCCATCGACGCATGAGCAAGAAAACTATTCAACATTTCGTAGTTATCCAATAAAAAATCATCCACCCCAGCACCATTGACCTCGAGTAGATGATGAATCCCTTCTGCCTGAGACATTAAAAATGCTTCATGACTTGTACAGGAGGGCGTGGTTGGATCACCTACAATAACCAGTTCACCACCTACCACCACACTATTGACGATATGCGCATTCAACACATCAAACTTGCCGCGCTGATTGGCCGTCATGGGCGTATCGGCCTTCAGCGAATCATATGACTGCGTGTGCGAATTAATGAAGCTGCGTGCCTCGGACATGGTCGCACCTCACGCATACTTCTTGTTGTTGATACGGTCCCAACCGCCCGTGACGTTGCCGCCCGCGCTGCCGTCGAGGCGCTTCTGCCGCGTGTAGGTGGTTTTGATCCGCCCGTAGTTTAGCTGTACGACTTCCATCGGGACGCCGGAACTGGCGCTCTGGGCGTAGTCGGCGATGATCACTTCTTCGAGAACGACTTCGTAGTACTTGAGCTTGTCGGTACCAGCACGGCATACCACCAGCTTCACTTCCTTTAGGTGCTGGCCGGCACAACTGGCTTCAAGAAGCTTGCAGCTGGCACTGTCCAGGTATTTGGTGAAGGTGAAATTGGTGAGGGTGGTGCGCCCTGAAGATGCACCACCCGCAGAGCTTGCGGTGGCTGAGGTGCTTTGGCTGGCACCGAATTTATAGCCGACGATTTCGATCCAGTTGGCGTATTGCTGGTCCAGCGCTTCGCCAGTGATTTCCGCGATTTGGATATAGGCATCGAAAGCCATGTGTTCCACTCCCTGGTAACAATTGGTCTGAAAATGACAATGACGTTGCTCGGACAGCGTCGTTTAAGGCTTGTTCCTCAAGGACGGCGGATTGGACTGCTTGTGCCGATGGGACTGGTGTAAAATAGTCACACCGAATCGCTGCCGCAAGCAGGCGAGATTAAGTTTGCGAAATTGCCTACAAATTTGCCGATAAATCCCGCTCGATCACATTAGAAGATGTTTCTTGAAAAGTTCTTGGATGGCAGTTCGGCGCTGCGTGGAGCAGGACCCTATTGGGTATGGATATCAAATCGATATCCATTGTTCGAAGGTCTAAATTTTTGGCTTATTGAAGATTTTCTATTCATTGAAAAGTATCGGAGCGTTTGCTAGATGAGAATCTACCTTTGGCAATCTCATGCTCAGCGGTTAGCTCTGTGGAGGATTTGGTGGAGCAGGCTATAGGCTGCTAGCTTTTTGCCTGATTACCATTTTTAAAATGGTCAAGGTGGTATTCAGTTTGATGTGGATGTTGCAGCGTTCTAACTAGTCGTATCTCGTCCGAATTTTCTGCAGCTATTTCGAAAACCTGCTGCCGCCGCCGCCCCGCACCGGGCGCAATTTCCCCGACAGCGCAGGTTCGCCAAGGCATTCCAAATCGGCCAAGGTGGCAATCGGCACTAGGCCGTCGGCAGCTAGGTTCTGGGTAATGCGCCGCTGCGGGTACTTCAGCCCGGAGTTGACGATGGCGC
>CBIMZH010000625.1:0-2148 GCA_966248255.1 uncultured Cellvibrio sp. | reverse complement strand
GGGTGCCGTTGGTAAGCAGCAGCAGGTTTTCATTGGCGCGGTCGAGGTTGGCTTTGGCGGAATCCCGCTGCGAGCGGGCCGAGTCCAATTCGGCGGCGCGCATCAGCTTTTGTTTGACCAGCGCCTGGGCGCGGTCGAAGTTTTTCGCGGCTTCATCCCACACCGCCTGGGCACCATTCACCTGGGCGCGGGCGGCCGCTATGTCTTCGGCACGGGCGCCGTGGCGCAGTTTATTGAGGTTGGCAGCGGCGGCATCCAAGTTGGCTTGGGCGCGCGCCACCTGCGCCTGCTGGCGGCGGTCGTCGAGGCGCACAATCAATTCATCTTGGCTGACCTTTGCGCCTTCAGTTACCGGCAGTTCAACAATCACCTCGGCGGACGTGGCTTTTAACTGAATGCGATCCCGCTCAAGGGTGCCCAGGGCCAGGTTGGCGTCTTTGGAGCTGCAGGCCTGCAAGGTGAACAACGAAATACAGCCAATCGCCAGGGCGCGAACAAATGCCATCTGATTTTCCTTATAGCCTTAGTGCAATGAAGTCTGAGTGTGCCACAAATCTTTTTGCGAAATGTTAAATCTGTTGTTTAACCCGGCAGGGGTTGCCCATGGCAGTTACACCCGCAGGCACATCCTTGGTCACCACACTGCCAGCACCTATCACCGCGCCAGCGCCAATGCTCACCCCAGGCATAATAATCGCGCCGCCGCCAATCCAGCAGTCATCGCCGATAGTGACCGGGGCGCAAAGCTCAATGCCTGAAGCTCGCTCCTGGGCATTGAGTGGATGGCTGGTGGTGTAGATCTGCACATTGGGGCCAAGCATAACCCGCGCGCCTATACGCACTTCAGCCGCATCGAGAATCACGCAGTTGTGGTTGGCGTAAAAGCGCTCACCCAAATAGATATTGCTGCCGTAATCGCAAAAAAACTGTGGCTCTATATAAGCGCTGCTGGCCTCAGCAAACAGCTGCTGGTAGAGCGGCTTGCGCGCCTTGTGCTGGTCGGCGCGCAGGGCGTTTAATTGTTGGCACAGTTGCTTGGCCTGCTTGCGCGCGGCTACCAGCTCTGGGGCAAAGGGGTTGATCTGGGTAAATTCGGGCATCTTTTATCTGTCTGGAGTTGGTCTTGAGTCTGCTAGAATAGCGCCCATTCTCCCTCCGCTAAAGCGTTTAACTTTTATGCACTCCAACGATATCTTGCGTCGCCTGGTGAAATCCCTCGCCTGGACGGTGACTGAACTCCAAGCCATTTTTGCGCTGAGCGAAATTGAACTGACTGAAACGGAAATCGCCAAGCTGCTTAAAACCGACTATGAGCCAGGTTTTGAAGCCATGCCGGATTATGTGCTGATTAAGTTCCTTGATGCCTTGATCGAAAGAAAACGCGGTAAACGCGAAGGCGCACCGCCAGCGGAAGTGAGCAAGCGCGCCAAAATCTCCAACAACGAAGTGCTAAAAAAGTTGCGCATCGCTTTTATCCTGCAGGAGCAGCAGCTGCGCGACCTGCTTAAGTGCGGGACTCTTGAACTGACCAAATCGGATTTGTCAGCGCTGTTTCGCAAGCCGGAACAGGCCGCCTTTAAAGCCTGTGACGATGAGCTGCTGTTTGATTTTATCGACGGCTTGGGTTTGTGGTTGCAGCAGGATGCGCAGGCGTGACTGCTGAGCAAAACCCGAGCCCGCTGGACCCGCGCATCGCCCTGGTGGCGCGCTGGTTAAATCAGGTGGTGATTGGCCTAAACCTCTGTCCTTTTGCTGCTAAACCGGCCGGCGAGAATCGCGTGCGCTTTGCTGTAAGTGAAGCGCACGACGACGAGGAACTGCTGCAGGATTTACAGCGCGAAATGGAATTGCTCGATGAAAAAGCTGCGCAGGAAATTGAAACCACGCTGTTGGTAGTGCCCGAACACCTGCAAGATTTTTTTGACTACAACCAGTTTTTAAACTGGGCGGAAAAACTGATCAAGCGCAATGGCTGGACAGGTGTCTATCAACTGGCGACCTTTCACCCGGATTACTGCTTTGCTGGCGCTGAGCCGGATGATGCCGAGAACCTGACCAACCGCGCGCCCTTTCCTATTTTGCATATTATTCGCGAAGCCAGTTTGGAAAAGGCGCTGGCGTTTTACCCGGATGTCGAACAGGTGCCTG
>CBIMZH010000624.1:0-2150 GCA_966248255.1 uncultured Cellvibrio sp. | reverse complement strand
AGCAAAAATTGCTGCTGTTTGCCAATACCAACTTTATCGTCCAGTGCCAGCCACTGGCCGATGCCTTAAACCAGGACAGCGTCATCATCATCAATGACGGTATAGGCATGGATATCGCCAGCTGGCTGGTCTATCGCCGCCGCTTTCCGGAAAACCTTAATGGCACCGACTTTATCCCGCTGTTTTTACATCACCAGCGCAATCAGGTGCGGGTGTTTCTTTTTGGTAGCGCACCTGGCATAGCCGAGCGCGCTGGCGCCGAGCTGCGCAACCGCTATGGCGTCACCCTGGTGGGCACCAGCCATGGCTTTGTGACGCCAGAGCAGATGCCCGGACTGGTGGAGCGGATCAATATCAGCGGCGCCAATGTGCTGCTGGTGGCTATGGGCAATCCGCTGCAAGAGCGCTGGCTGGTGCAGCATCGCCAGCAACTGACCGTGCCCCTGCTGCTGGGCGTGGGCGCCTGCCTCGATTTTCTCGCCGGTGACAAACCGCGCGCGCCAGCGCTGGTGCGCAAACTGCACCTGGAGTGGTGCTACCGCCTGTGCCTGGAGCCGCGCCGCCTGCTGCGCCGCTACACGCTGGACTTATGGCGTTTTTTCCAACTCTGCCTAAGGCCAAAATCGGCGCCGGGTAACCTCTGACTATGGGCCAGAATTCAGGTTCTGACATCAAGCGCAAACTGAGCAGCAGCACCCTGTGGATGAGTCTTTCCGCCAGCGGCTTGAGCCTGATCAGTTTTGCCATTTTTATTGTCTTGTCACGCATCTTGTCGGTGACGGAAATTGGCGTTATGGGCTTTGCCCTGCTGCTGGTGGAAACGGGCAAGCTGCTGGTCAACGCCGGATTTACCCAGGCCCTGGTACAGCGTGAGCACTGGGACCAGGCCTATGCCTCCAGCTGCTTTTTTATCGGCATGGCCATAGCCCTCGCGCTCTCGCTGCTCAACCTGGGGCTGATAGCGCCGCTGGTGGCCCAATACTACGCGCTGGAAGCCGGGCCGGTGCTGGCGTCGCTGACCGCTATTTTTATCCTCGAAGCGGTAAAAACCGTGCAGGACGCCAAGCTCAGGCGCGAATTCAGATTTAAATCCATAGCCCTGCGCACTATCTGCAGCAACCTGAGCGCTGGCGCCCTGGGGGTTTATCTGGCGCTGACCGGTGCGGGTATCTGGGCGCTGGTGTGGCAGCAGCTACTCAGTCACCTGTTGATGAGCCTGATCAGCCTGAGCAGCGCCCGCTGGGTGCCCTCCTTCACCCTGGCCTGGGGCCAGCTGCGCCAGCTATTCCAGTTTTCGCTGCCGCTGATGTTCGCCCAACTGGTGGCTTATCTGTGCACCAGCCTGCTGGAGTTTTTTGTGGGAATTTTTTTGGGCCCGGCGGCGCTGGGCTTATATCGGGTGGCGGGGCGCGCGCTGTTTATTTTGCAGGACATAGTCCTTAAACCCTTTGAACACACAGCGCTGGCGGCTCTGTCGCGGTTGGAGCAGGCCAGTATCCGCGCCCAGGCGGCACTGCGCATGATGCGCGTCAGCAGCTACCTGGCCTTTCCGGTGTTTTTTGGCACCGCAGCCATAGCGCCCGACTTTATCCAACTGCTGTTTGGCAGCAAGTGGCTGGAGAGCGGCCAGCTGATGGTCGTGCTGGCGCTGGGCACCGCGCCCATGGCCATCACCTATCAACTCCAGGCGGCGCTCTCGGCCCAGGATAAAACCACCTGGGTGATGTGGATCGCCTGGGCCTCGCTGATCTCCAGCGCACTTATAGGGGTCAGTCTCTGCCGCTACAGCCTGGAGGCAACTGCCTGGGGCTTCCTGGCGCGCAATTATCTGCTGGTGCTGTTTACCCTGGTGCTCTTTGCCCGCGCGTTCAACTGCAGCCTGGCGCGCTGCTTCACGCTGCTTATGCCCAGCCTTGCCGGTGCATGCCTGATGCTGGCGCTGTTAACAGCGGCCAAATACTGGCTGCCGCCCCAGCATCCGGCACTGCGCATTCTGGAGCTTTGCCTGCTCGGCGGGCTGAGCTATATCGCGGTGATGTACAGTTTGATGCGCGCCGAAACACGCAATTTTTTACAGGAGCTGGCGCCCCTGGCACCAAGCAGATTTCGCCCCCTGCTGGAGCGCTTGCAACTTTGGGCTAGCTAACCTT
>CBIMZH010000623.1:0-2155 GCA_966248255.1 uncultured Cellvibrio sp. | reverse complement strand
GGCCAACAATTTCGCCCCTGGGCACAAAGCCAATAACCCGGGAGTCAGCGCTATTGTCGCGGTTGTCGCCCAGCACTAAATACTGCCCCGTGGGTACGCTAACCGGGTCAAAGTTGGCGTAGTTGTCGGCCGGCAAGTGCAGGCGCACCAGATGCGTTTTACTGGGCAGCTGCTCCAGCCAGTCGCCGTTAGTGGTGGTGGAATAGTGAACTGGCTGGCCATTTATAATCAGCTGATTATTGTGCATGGCGATGGTGTCGCCCGGCAGGCCAATTACGCGCTTGACCAGGCGCTTGCCCGCCGCTTTGGAGTCAAAGATCACCACATCGCCGCGCTCTGGGTCGGCTATTTTGTAAAGCGAAATATTGGTAAACGGAAGGCGCAGGTCATAGGCCATTTTATTTACGCCTATTTGATCGCCCTCGATAATGCTGGGTTTCATTGAGCCGGTGGGGACATGATTCCAGTCTGCCAGGGCGCTGCGAAATAGACACATTAATAAGATAAAAAGCAGGGTGGATCTGTAGTCGCGCCAAAAAGTTTTCATGGGATTTTCCTTAAGTAGACTTTAGTGCCAAACTAGAGAGCTATCCGATTTTGACTGGATAACCGCTGTTGAGTTCACAGCTATTGGTTTGTTTTAGCTTCATAGGTCACACATGTTTTTACTGCGGCATTTGCGCGGCGTTTTTGTCACCGCTATTTTTTCTATCACCATTATTCTGGTGACTATTCCCATAGTGCTTTTGGCGCTGCTAAAGCTGCTTGTGCCTATCAAATCCTGTTGGGCGCTGCTCAACCCTTTACTGGATGCCTGCGCCAATAGCTGGATTCGCGTTAACAATATTCAGCAGCAATGGTTTTTACCCAGCAAGTTGGAAATACAAGGCCAGGCGCAACTCAGCCGCGAAGAGTGGTACATGCTGATTGCCAACCACCAGTCCTGGGTGGATATATTGATGCTGGTGCGGGTATACGGCACAGCAATTCCCGGCGTTAAGTTCTTTTACAAACGCAGCCTTATGTGGGTGCCGGTATTGGGGTTGGCGCTCTGGGGGCTGGATTTTCCCAGCATGCGCCGTTTGAGTAAGGCGCAGCTGGAGCGCAACCCTGAATTAAAAGGCCGGGATATGGAAGAAACCCGCAGGTTTTGCGATCGCTTTCGCGATCATCCGGTCACCATTATCAATTTTCTTGAGGGCACCCGATTTACCCCGCTCAAACATCTTGCCAGTGAGTCGCCTTATCAACATTTATTGGCACCTAAAGCGGGTGGATTGGCATTTACCCTAGCCGCTATGGATGGTCAGTTGCACCAGCTGCTGGATGTGACTATTTGTTACCCCGAGGGCATTCCCACCTATTGGGACTACGCCTGCGGCAAGGTTAAAACGATTCGCGTTCACTTGCGCACCCTGCCGATTACGACTGAGCGCCTGGGTAACTACGCCGAAGACGAGGCCTTCCGCGCAGGCTTCCAGCAGTGGGTGAATGAGTTGTGGCAGGAGAAGGATTCGCGCCTGGCTGAACTTAAAGCTCCGCGAGCAACCAGCTGAGCCAAGCGGGCAGGGGGAGTATCTTAATTCCCAGGCTTTGCCCTATAGTAAGCGCTCCTGGCGGTTAAGCTGACAGGAGCGGGCGCCGGTTCGTCCGGTTACGTCAGTGGCGGTTACTAGCCAGCCCTGGCATTAGGAGGGCAGCATGTTCTACACGCTTAAAGATCTGTTTGGCAAATTAGGTCTACCCAACTCTCCCGAAGCTATAGATGCTTTTATCGACAAGCATCGTCCTCTTCCGCAGGCCGAACCTCTGGCCAGTGCGAGCTTTTGGTCCGCCGACCAGGCGGCATTTCTGCGTCAAGCGCGCGAGCCCAGCTCTGACTGGGCTGAGGTTGTCGACGAACTCAATTGCCTGCTGCGAGATTGACTCGTCTAATGCCAGCCCAGCCTGGTTTCTCTTCATAAAAATTGCGCTAAATCGTGCAAATTCAATGATATATAGGCTTCCTTGTTTGCCTTTACCGGGTTAACCCGTTAAGGTTCGGTCATCTCAAAAAGTTGAACTATAGGAAGTGATCATGTTGAAAACCTCTTTGTCATTGCTGGCCATTGCCACTCTGCCCCTGGTCGTTCAAGCCGAAGATGCCAAGAGCCCC
>CBIMZH010000622.1:0-2158 GCA_966248255.1 uncultured Cellvibrio sp. | reverse complement strand
GTGTTCAGTCGCAGCAAGATTTGGCTAATCGCATAGAGGAGGGCAGCCCCTATGGCCCGCACCAGGTAAGCCGCGTGGATGAAATGCGCAAAGAGTTTTTTGTGCGTACCGATTTCGCCTTTGACGACCTGAGTGTTCCTTTGAAAGGTAACCTGGGTTTGCGCACAGTAAGCTATCAGCTGGCCTCCACCGGCTTTGCCATGTACCCCGAGCTTAACGTCACTATCAATCCGGAATTGTATGAAGTAGCCAGCCCGGGGATTTTTGATTTTGCCGATGGCGGCTTTGGCGAAAAGAGCACAGTTAAAGCCAAGGAATACACCAGCGTACTGCCCAGCTTTAACCTGAGTGCTGAGTTGAACGAGGATTTAATTGCCCGCTTTGGTTACTCCAAGGGCCTTTACTTCCCCACCCTGGTGGACGCGCGCAACAACAAGGTTATGTCGCTGGACATAGTGAAAACCCTGCAGGATCCATCGCAGCCTGAATCTGCCACTAACCCGGCAGTCAGTGTGGCGGCAGTGAATGTGGTGGGTACTTCGCGCAACCCCAATTTGCGCCCGGAAGAGTCCACCAACCTGGATTTAACCCTGGAGTGGTATTTCAGTAAAGCCGGTTCATTCACCACCAGCCTGTTCCACAAGGATATCGACAATCTGTTCCGCGATCGCTACTTCACTGAAGATGTCACCAACAATGGCCAGACGCGCACTGTGTCCTTTAGCGGTCCAACCAATGAAGGTTCAGGTAGCATCCAGGGTATTGAAGTGTCCTACTCGCAGTTCTTTGATATGTTACCCGGTGCCTGGAGTGGTTTAGGTGTGCAGATGAACTACACCTATATCGATCAGAAAGATCTGAACGATAAGCAGTCTATAGGTGAGGGCGGTGCAATTCTTGACTCCAATGGTGGCGAAATAGATCAGGGGGGCCGCAACAGCTTCCGCAATTTCACCAATCTGCCGCTGCCATCTTATTCGGATAAGTCCTACAACATAGTCGGCATGTACGAATATAACGGCATATCCGCGCGCCTGGCGTACAACTGGCGCTCCGGTTACCTGATCAGTCGTCGTGACAGCAATGAATTCGCACCCATTTACACCAAGGATGTTGGTTATCTGGATGGCTCGATTTATTACTCGATCAACGAAAATGTTCAGGTGGGTCTGGAGGCGAGCAACCTGCTCAGCACAGTGACGCGCAACCAAACCCAGCTTAACCAGGCGGGTGACAAAACCGATGAATTCAACTTCATCACCGACCGTCGCTATGCCCTAAGCTTGCGCGCCAAGTTTTAATTCGGCGAGCAATAAAACGCACTGCTTTTTGCAGTGCGTTTTTTTTATTTTTTCTGTGTTATAAAAACGCCATTTCCTTTATTCATTGAGTGATGTCTATGAATCAAACCAAACCAGCGCGGGTGCAACATCTGGTCATTGCTGGCGGCGGCACCGCCGGCTGGATGGCGGCGGCGGCACTGGCTAAAGCCCTGGCCAGCAGCGGCTGCAAAATCAGCCTGGTGGAATCGGAGGAGATAGGCACCGTAGGCGTGGGTGAAGCCACAATTCCCACCATCAAAGCGTTTAATGCGCTGCTGGGTTTTGATGAGCAGGATTTTCTTCGCCGCACCAATGGCACTTTCAAGCTGGGCATAGAATTTATTAACTGGGGCGAGCAGGACAGCCGTTATATTCATCCCTTTGGCGCTATAGGTGTGCCCCATGGCCCGCTGAGTTTTTATCACTATTGGCAGAGGTATCACCAGCAGGGTAAGTCGGCGGACATTGGCGATTATTGTCTGTCGGTCGCCGCGGCGCGCGCCAATAAGTTTTTACCGCCACTCAATCGCCAGGGCAGTATTCTCCACCATATCAATTACGCCTATCACTTTGATGCCAGCCTCTACGCCAGCTATTTGCGCGAATACGCGGAGAAGCTTGGCGTAACCCGCATTGAAGGCAAAATCGGGCAAGTCAATTTACACCCAGACAGCGGTGCTATTGCCAGCCTTAGCCTGGCCGATGGCCGCGTTATCGCCGGCGATTTTTTTATCGACTGCACCGGCTTTCGCGCGCTGTTAATTGAAGGGGCGCTTAACACCGGCTTTGAAGACTGGGGCAACTATTTACTTTGTGACAGTGCCCTTGCTGTGCAA
>CBIMZH010000621.1:0-2165 GCA_966248255.1 uncultured Cellvibrio sp. | reverse complement strand
AGTATCCAACACCATTAGCGCGCTCTCACCTGGTGCTAGCGACAGTGCCACCTGAGATACACCAGCCAACTGCTGAGTGGTCACTGGCGCAACACTGCCATCAAGCGCATTCCATCGACTAAAGGCGCCAGCTTCTGCAATTGAAAAACTGGCATCTTTAGCCTGCTCACTCAGGTTCACAATAAACGTCAGCAATTGCCCCTGATCCTTGCGCTGTACAAACACCAAATCAGTCGTGTCATGGGCGCTGTAACTTAGATTGGGTGCGACATTGGCGGCACGCAGCGATGCCAGTAAGTTATTTAAAGGCAGAGTGAGGGCACCTGCGGTGGTAGCTTCAGCTATTGCAGTTTTCACACCGGCATCGCGAGCTGCGGCATCTGCCAGCTGTTCATCGCGAGAGGGAAGCTTATCCAGGAAAAATACTGGCAAGCCCGCTTTGGCATACTCCGCCACACGCTGCGCCACTTCCAGGCTAAGTGCATTCATTGGTGGCAGAACCAGTGTTTGATAACTGGCACCACTGGCCGCGATCAAGCGCCCGGCTTCAACCTTTGCGTTTAGCAACGCGTCGGCGTTAATACGATCAAAATCAAAACCGCCACCGAGCAGTGTTTTTTCCACCGCCTGTTTACCCGCACCAAAATCCTCTATGCCGACGTAGTAACCCATCTGACCGTAAAAATAGGCTACAGGTACAACAGCCTCACCGGCGCGCATCGCCAATTGCAAACGTGCGATATAGCTTGCTAAAGGTTTTACTGCTGGCCACACAGGATTGGTTTCCGCCAGCATGGTGCTAAAACCTGCGGCAAATGGGCTCGGTTGGAAGGCGTGCCAGCCCGGCCAGTCATCGGCGTGAAAGCGATAATCCAAGCCGTGCAAAATTAAACTGTTGGCACCCCCGGCAATAATTAAATCAGCGCGTTTGCGCAATTGATCCGGGGTAATTTCATAGGGTTTGTCTTTCCATACCATGCTTTCAGCGGAGACAAGTTTGCGCCCGTATAAATGTGCACCTGAGCGGGCAAAGCGCATCACATAGGGATCACCCTCATGCACCAGATCTTCGGTCTCGGGAATATCCGCTGCGCCATAGCCGCGAATAATATCTATAGCGCCGCCGTGCGCTTGAAACTTGGCTTGCAAACCCTGGCGGTGATTGGCAGCAACAAAGGGATCGATAAAACCGGCAAACATTAAATCCGACACTGTGCGTCTGTAGTCAGCGCGCACTCGCTCAGCTAAATCAGACTGGCTGTCAAAATATGGCGGTGAATAATGCTCACCCCAGGCCTGCATCCAACCGGGTTGCAGCACAAAAGGCAGATAGGGGGTCAGGTCATAACCGCGTTTTTCTTTAAATAGCGCCAGGAAGTTTTCGCTCCAGGGCAAATCCTGCATCAGCTCCAAGCTGTCGACAAAAGTCGCGCGCATACCCGCAGGGTTATTCCCCAAGGGCTCCCCTACCCTGGCCATATGGGCAGCAAAAGCGCTTGGGTCCATATGGTCAATTACCAACTGAGGACCCTGTCCGGAAGCGCCCAACACCGAGGTGTCGGCCACATACTGCTTGAATACAAATACCTGCCACTGGCCGTCAGGTACTTGCCAATCCAGGGTGCCATCGGCTTGCAGGCGATCTGTTAATACTTGATAGGAATCTTCAGCAAGGCTGCCGGCGCGAAGCACATTGTCCCAGGGGAATAATTTGAAACCAGCGGTAGCGCCTGCGCTCTCCAACTCTGGTGCGGTGCCACGCATGGCAATTACCGCCACCACCTTTGCCCGGGCATCAATTCGCGCGCGCCAGTCGGCTACTTTGGGGTCTTTTACGCGCGGATCAAATGAACTCAAGTCACCAAATCGACGAGTGCGCGCAGGAATTTTTACCTTGAGCGGTGAGGTTGATGAATCCACCTGGGTAACTGCCATGGTGAGTTCGAGCAAGGCTTTTTCCGGAGTGATAGCAAAGCCGCCACCGGAAGGCCAGGCAGAGCCCAGGGTGTAATCCAGGTGCATACCCAGGCTTTGGGCTTTATCGGCGGCCGCTTTTACCTGCGCAAAAAAACGCGGCTCGGCGTAGTCGTTAACTGTGGCTTTTTCACTCTCAGTCAGACGCACAAAACTGGGCTGGAAGGATTGAATTTCAGCGCCGCTAAAGC
>CBIMZH010000620.1:0-2171 GCA_966248255.1 uncultured Cellvibrio sp. | reverse complement strand
AGCTTATGGCCAGGTTAGCCGCGGTCAATGCGCTGCTGCAGCCATCCTCCAGGCTCAGCAGCGCCAGTTGTCGGCCCTGCTTCTGTTCAGTGGGCTGCGCCTGACCAGGGTTGAAGTAGCGCAGCAGCAGCTCGGTACGCAGGCTGCGCAGTGCCTCGGCGCGGGCGCTGTCTGGCTGGAAGGCGGCAAACAGCTCGGGTGACAGCTGGCTCTCGCCCGGACTCAACTGGGGGTAGGCAAACTGGCTGGCCAGCGCCTGCTCTATATCGCTGCGGCTGGCCAGGCCCAGATCGCGCGCGGCATCGCCAAAGCGCAGGCCGGTGGCGGCCTGGTGGCGGATTACCTGTTCCAGCTCGCGCGCCTGCAGCTTGCCAGCCGCGAGCAGCAGGCGGCCCATGCGGGTGTTGTCGCCCAGCTTGGTATCACTGGCCGGCGGCAGCTCGGCGCTGGGTTTGCCCGAGCTAAAGTGGGATTGCGCCAAGTCATTCATGGCTTAAACCTCTGCGAGGCCAGGCTAGAGGCCCGGCGGGAATAGTGGCGAGTACCGCCAGGCCCAGTGCCTGGTTCAGCTCTTCGGCCGAGCGCACCGGCCGCTCCAGCCACTCGCGCACCAGCGCCAGGGCCAGGCCCAGGCTGAGGCCGGTAAAGAGGGCTAGCAACAGGGTGATTGCCCGCTTGGGGCTGGCGGCATGGGTTGGGGTAATGGCGTGATTGAGAATGGCCACATCAGTTTGTGCTATGCGGCTTTCCAGCTGGGTTTGGTTGGCCCGCGCCAGGGCGGCGTCATAGGCCGCCTGGGCTGAGTCCACTTCCTGTTGCAGTAGCGTCAGCTGATTGCGGCTGCGATTGAGTTGCAGCACATAGTCTTTTTGGCTGGCCAGTTCTACGGCCAGTTGCGCCTCGCGGTTCTGGGCCAGGGCAACCGAGTTTTTGGCACTGCCACTGATGAGTTCCAGGGTGCTGTTCAGCTGCTGGTGCAAGCCTTCAACTTCGGCTGCTGCCTGGCGGTACTGGGGGTGATTTTCGCCCACGCGCGAGGCCAACTCTTTTTGCCGCGCCTGCGCCAGCGCCAGGTCGGCAGTAAGTTTTTGCACCTGGGGGTTGTCCTGCGCCTGGCGGGTGAGCAGCTTTTGCTTACTGTTGCCCAGCTGTTGGCTGAGGCTCTGCTTGTCCAGCCGCTGGTTTTGCGCCTCGGTCAAAAGCGCTGACAGACGGCCTAGTTTTTCCTGCTCCAGGTCCAGCTTGTCGGCGCTGACCACTATTCCCTGCTCCTGCTGATAGGCGAGCAGGGCATTTTGTTTATCCACCAGATTGGCGCGCAGCTGGGTCAGCTGCTGCGCGTACCACTGACTAATCTCGCGCGCCGGGGCGATGCGCAGCTCCAGGTTGGTCTCCATATAGGCATCGGCTATAGCATTGGCTATTTGCGCAGCGAGCACCGGGTCGCTTGCGCTAAAACCTATGTTGAGCAGGTTGCTCTCACGCGAACTGGCCACTATCAGCCCTTTGAGCAGATAGTTCACCAGCGCGTCCTGGCCCTGCACTTCTGGCAATTGCTGTTCCAGCTGCAGCTTGGCGATTACCTTGAGCGCTACGCTGCGACTGGTAATCACCTCGGCCTGAGTTGCGAGATAAGTACTGTTGAGATTGGCGGGCAGCATTTGTCCGGAGATGGGGTCCTGCGCCTTGCTATCCACCAGCAACTGGGTACTGGCGGTATAGCGGCTGGGTGCCAGCAGTACATAGACCAGGCCGGCAATCAGGGTAACGGCAGTGGTTGAGGTAATCAGGCGCCAGCGCGCCTGCAACATCAACAGAAAGCTGGCTAGGGACATAGCGGCCTCCGCGTAGGGATGGGCTAAAACAGGCTCTCCTGCACCACCAGTATGTCGCCATCGGCGATGGTGTCCTCTGGTTTGGCGCGGCTTTCGCGCACAGAGCCATCGGCCTGTTTGCGATAGAGCTTGACCGAGCGTTCACTTGCCCTGGGGGTCAGGCCACCGCCGACCCCCAGGGCTTGCATGACATTCAAGGGCCGATCCAGGCTGTAGCTGCCCGGGTTGCGCACCTCGCCACTCAAATAGAAATGGCCGGCGACAGGGACATAGAGGGTGTCGCCAGACTGCAGCCAGATGACCTGGCTCTGCTCCGCCTCCGAGTTGAGTAGCTTT
>CBIMZH010000619.1:0-2185 GCA_966248255.1 uncultured Cellvibrio sp. | reverse complement strand
CGATAACTTGGCCTCACCCGAATAAGTCCCCCTACTCCACTTAGCGCCGCCGCGCCTAATTCGCATTCGAGCGAGCATGCCAAAACCCAATCACAATCCGGGTGCTTAACGGCACCCAAAACCTCAATTCGCAAAGAATTCATCAAAGCGGCAAATAAGCATCACAGAAGCTGCCTAGCCTCCGGTTGAGTTAAACCAATACCAACACCAACACGACACCAACAGGAGAAATTTGCTATGCGATCTATAACCGCTAAAACCCTGGCGCTACTCAGCCTTGGCCTGTTTACCGCGCTGCCCAGCCTGGCCCATGTCGATCACCAGCACAAAGCAACCAATCAAAGCGCCACTGCAGTTGAACTTGGCCCCCGCCCCTTTTATCTGGTGGAGGACATGGACGCAGGCCCGCTTAAAAGCAAACTGCAAAGCTGCAGCAAAGGTCCCTTTCACAAAACTCTGTTTAGCATCGGCCATCGCGGCGCCGCCTTGCAGTTCCCCGAGCACACCAAAGAGTCCTATGAAGCCGCCGCGAAAATGGGCGCGGGCATAGTGGAATGCGATGTGACCTTTACCAAAGATAAACAACTGGTATGCCGCCACTCGCAGTGCGATCTGCACACCACCACCAATATTCTCGCCACACCACTCGCGGCCAAATGCACTCAGGGTTTTACCCCCTACGACCCTGTCACTGGCACACCGGCCAGCGCCCGCTGCTGCGCCAGCGATATCACTGTGGATGAATTTAAAACCCTCAAAGGCAAGATGGATGGCTATAACCCCAAAGCCACCACAGTGGCCGAGTACCTCAAAGGCACGCCCGGCTGGCGCACCGACCTCTACGCCAATAACTCAGGCACGCTGCTCACCCACGCCGAAAGTATTCAGCTGTTTAAAAAGCTTGGGGTGAAAATGACCCCCGAACTTAAATCCGCCAGCGTGCCTATGCCCTATGAGGGCAGCTACACCCAGGAGGACTATGCGCAGCAGATGCTGGATGAATACAAGGCCGCTGGCGTTAGCGCCAGGGATGTCTGGGCGCAGTCATTTGATCTGCGCGATATCCGCTACTGGATCAGCCATGAGCCAGGTTTTGGCAAGCAGGCGGTTTATCTGGATGACGCCAATCAGCCCAGCGAACTGCCCAGCGCCAGCGAGCTGCAAGCGCTGCGCGCCGAGGGTGTGCGCATAGTCGCGCCACCACTTTGGGCACTGGTCGCGCTGGACAGCGACAACAAAATCATTCCCTCCGACTATGCCGTGAATGCGCGCATGGCCGGTTTGGATATCATCACCTGGTCATTTGAGCGCGATGGCAACCTAAGCAATGGCGGCGCCTGGTATTACCAGACCGTCAGCGCTGCGCTTAACAAAGACGGCGACATGATGAATGTGCTGGATGTGATTGGCCGTGAAGTGGGCGTAATCGGCGTCTTCTCGGATTGGCCAGCCAGTGTCAGCTACTATGCTAACTGCATGAATAAAAAGTAATTTTCCGCTTTTCCTAAGCTGTATTTGGCTCAGTGCCCGGCACTAACGCCGGGCGCTTTGCCTTCCCTCCCCACCAAAATCACCAACACAGCTGCACACAACTTCACTTGACGCAGATCAAACACTTCTGTAATTTCAGTAATTACTGAAAATTCAGGAATCACAAAATGTCCGTCAATCTCACGCCCATGATCCAATCCTGCGTCCTTCACTTTGGCGAGATGGGCAGCCGCTGGGGCATAAATCGCACCGTAGGCCAGATGTACGCGCTGCTGGTGCTAACCAAAGAGCCGCTCTGCGCCGATGACTTTACCGAGGCATTAAGCATCTCCCGCTCCAATGTCAGCATGGGCCTTAAGGAGCTGATGTCCTGGGAGCTGGTGCGCCTGCAACACATCCCCGGCGAGCGCCGCGAATTTTACACGGCGCCCGGCGATATCTGGGACATTGCCAAAACCCTGATCGAACAGAGACGCAAGCGCGAGATAGATCCAACACTATCAGCACTGCGCAACCTGCTGATTGAAAAGCCCGCCAATGAAGACGAGCAATACGCCCAGGCGCGCATGCGCGAAATGCACGACCTGATCGAAATGCTCACCCTCTGGACCGCCGAAATCCAACGCCTGGATGCAGCACGACTAAGCAAACTGCTCAAACTCGGCAGCAGTATCGGCAAGGTGCTGGATATGAA
>CBIMZH010000618.1:0-2188 GCA_966248255.1 uncultured Cellvibrio sp. | reverse complement strand
GGGCGTCAGTTAATCAAAAGCAATTCAATGGCCATTCAATTTTCACTTTGTATGAGGCGGCCCTCTCAGCAGATAGCCAATTAGCTGCCGTCAACACAAAATTTCATTCAGAAGTTCAGATTCTGCCCATTCACGTAGGCTTATTCCCAGAGCTATCCGCATTCGAGCTCATTAAGGACATTGAAGCAAAAGGATGCCCAGACAATATATATAACTCTTTTGGTGTTAGCTTTAACCCTGGCTATTTGTTTTCGCTTGATAGTTTTGTATTTAGCCTTAGACAGCAGATAGGTGTACCGCCCATACAAGAAACCCTTAAAAAAATGGATCTAGATCTTATTGATGCATTCTATTTTTATAACCCATGGTTCGCACCGGAGCACATTGATCTGCCTGAAATCCCCAACGAGAATTTCAAATTGAGGTTATCCGACAAAGTCACTACTTTGGACATACTTATCGGTGCGAGCGCGCCACATGGATCAAAGTATGCACTTCAATGGCTTAATAAAAAAATGAAACTGCCCAAAAAAGTAATAGAGAATTTAAAGGGGCCTTGATATGCAATCTCGCAGTCCAGCTCAGTAGGTACGATTAGCAAAGCGTAATCGTACGCATGAAACAAATAGCAACTCCAGATCATGCCGCTAAAGCAAAAATCAAAGTAGCTCTGGGGTATTGAGTTAATCAACACATATAACCATTCGTACGATTACGCTGCGCTAATCGTACCTACAATCCTGCCAGGTTCTGCCCGAATCACGCTAAGAAGTGTATTTCCGGTTCAAATCCCCGCCCCCAGGCTTTATCATTAGCCCACTAGAAGTCGGTTTACCCCTCGGTCAATACCTACAAACAGCGCCACAGAGCCTGTCCAGCACAATATCCACCTCCATCTGTAACCAGTTTGTAGAGAGCATCCCATGAAAATTGCATTGATGAATGAATTCAGCCAGGCCGGCAAAAACCCGATTGTGTTGCAACAATTGCAGCAAGTCGCCGCCGACCAAGGCCACAGCGTGTTTAACGTAGGTATGGATGGCGACAACGACCACTATCTGACCTATATCCACCTGGGCATCATGGCTAGCCTGCTGCTCAACTCCAAAGCGGTAGATTTTGTGGTGAGCGGCTGCGGTACCGGCCAGGGCGCCATGATGTCCCTTAACGCCCACCCAGGCGTGTTCTGCGGCTACTGCATTGAGCCAACCGATGCCTATCTGTTTGCCCAGGTAAACAACGGCAACGCCCTGGCCCTGCCCTTCGCCAAAGGCTTTGGCTGGGGTGCTGAGTTGAACATTCGCACTATTTTTGAAAAGGCCTTTACCGGCGTGCGCGGCCAGGGTTACCCAGCCGAGCGCCGCGAGTCGCAAGTGCGCAATGCCGGTATCCTCACTCAGGTGAAAGTTGCCACCGCTAAATCCTATCTGGACGGCCTGCGCGCCTTGGACCCGGAGCTGGTGAAAACTGCGGTAAGCGGCGAGCGCTTTAAAGCCTGTTTCTTTGAGAACAGCCAGGACGAAGCTATCAGTGCTTTTGTAAACGAAGTGCTGGCGAAGTAATTCCTAGTTAGTCCAAGCAATCCCCCTGTGTCGCGCCCATTGTGGGTGACGCCACAGGGGGATTTGCTTTTTAGCCCCCCGCCAAAATGCTAAGCTCTCACCCTTTATTACAGGACCTGAGACTTGCCCATGACCCAGCCCCTCAGCCCCGCCAAACAGCGCTCCGTCACCCTGGCGATGACCGGTGCCTCTGGTGCCCAATACGGTTTGCGCCTGCTGCAAAGCCTGCTCGCCGCCGATTGCAAAGTCTATTTGCTTATCTCCAGCGCCGCCGAAGTGGTGATCCGCACCGAGACAGACCTGGAGCTGCCGGAAACCCTGGAGGAGCAGGAAGCCTTTTTCACTCAGCGGTACAACGCCGACGAAGACCAGCTGCAACTGCTGGCCAAAGACGACTGGTTTGCCCCTGTGGCCTCTGGCTCCAGCTCGCCCAGCTCCATGGTCATCTGCCCCGCCAGCGGCGGCTGCCTGTCGGCCATTGCCCACGGCGCCAGCAATAACCTGATTGAACGCGCTGCCGATGTCGCGCTTAAGGAGCGCCGCCAGCTGATACTGGTACCGCGTGAAACGCCCTACTCGCAAATCCATTTGGAAAATATGCTCAAGCTCACCCAAATGGGCGCCAT
>CBIMZH010000617.1:0-2191 GCA_966248255.1 uncultured Cellvibrio sp. | reverse complement strand
TAAGGCCAGGCGCAACAGGCCAGTAAAATAGTCATAGCGCTGCTCCTCCCCGGCGGCCGGGCTGGGCAGGCGCAAGTCCCGCGCCACTATCGTCTGGGCCTCTACCAAAAGCGAAGCCTGCAGCGCGCAAACGCAGAGGAAAGCAATTAACCCGAATCTCGCCATAATTCACCCCATCCCCGGGTAAGCTGGCTCACAGTAATTTAATGTTTGGCTAAACCTACTCAGTGTAGAACAAAGCAGACGCCTAAATACACAATCCTTGCCCAGGGTGAGTTTTGCTATGATTCGCTTTCGGCTGGCGCTGCCTGGTTTGGCACCAGGCTAACAGCCCCAGGCTCTGGCGATACAAGCCGGCGCTTTAAGCCAGCGGTAATTCCAAGGACAACTAATGACTCTGCGCGAAAAACTCTACGAAATTATTTTTGGTACCGACACCCCTTCGGGCAAGCTGTTCGATCTGGTGCTGATCTACACCATTACCCTGAGCGTTCTGGCCCTGATGTTTGATTCGGCCACCCAGCCTGGCTCAGAGTTGCGCCGTTTGTTGTCCTACACCGAATGGTTTTTTACCCTGATGTTTACCCTGGAGTATCTGGTGCGGGTCTACTGCTCCCCCAATCGCTGGGCCTATGTGCGCAGCTTTTACGGGGTGATCGACCTGCTCTCCATACTGCCAAGTTACCTCAGCCTGTTTTTCCAGGGCGCCAACTTCCTGCTCATTATTCGCCTGCTGCGGGTATTGCGCATTTTCCGCGTACTTAAACTGGTGCGCTATCTGAGCGAGGCCAACAGCCTGGCGCGGGCGCTGCTGCTGTCACGACGCAAAATCTCCATCTTCTTTTTCTTTGTACTCATACTCGCCACCATTTTTGGCTCACTGATGTACATAGTAGAAGGGCCAGCCAATGGCTTTACCAGTATTCCGCGCAGTATCTACTGGACCATAGTAACCATCACCACCGTCGGCTATGGCGATATCACCCCGCACACAGTGCTTGGACAAGTCATCGCCAGCCTGGCCATGCTCACCGGCTACTCTATTATTGCGATACCCACCGGCATACTCACCGCCGAGCTCAGTCAGGAAATTCAAAGGGAAAAAAACCTGATTACCTGCCCCAACTGCGGCAAGCAGGGGCACGACAAACAAGCCGAGTACTGCGATCGCTGCGGCGGTAAGGTCAATCACCCCGAGCGCCCCTAGCGCTATTCGCGGGTGCCGGCCAAGGCGCCAGCCCAGCGGTAATCCCTTTTGGCGCAGCAACTGGAATATCAGCCTATCCAGGGCTAGAGTTAGGCGATTAGTTTGACTCTAGCTACCCACAAGGATTAACCGTCATGCTTGTAAATATCTCTGTCCCTAAACGTCTGGGCGGCGGCTTTGCCCTGGTAACGCTCACATTTTTGCTGCTGTTAATTTTTGTCGCCATGGCATTTCGCAAGGAACACGCCACCACCGCAGAATTAATTGCCAAGTATGTGCCCGCCACCAGCAACCTCTACTCCGCCGACCGGGATCTTCAGCAGGCGCTGGTTGCCGAACGCACCCTTATTTCGGCATCGCCCGGCAGTGAACTCTATGACGGCCTGCTTAAGGATCACGCGGAAAACAAACAGCAGGCGCGCGACAGAGTCGACAAGTTCTTTAGCCTGGTTGACGATCAGCAGCTGAATAGCCTTAAAGCCGCCTATCTTCCCCTGCGCGATACCTGGGAGGCGAGCACCGATCAGGTAGTTGCGCTCTCAAATATCAACACCGAGGAATCTGACCGGCAGGCGCTGACGCTGAGCACCGGCAAAGCGCTGGAGGACTTTGAAGCCATGCGTCACCAGCTGGATTTAATGCAGGATCGCCTGGAGCAAATACTCACCGCCAAAGGCGAAGCAGCTATCAGCAACTTTGAGCAGACCTCAGTCACCATGACCATCACCGCGGTGATTGGCGTTATCCTCGCCACCGGCTTGTCGATTGTTTTATTCCGCAGCATTAATTCCCCCTTGCAGCTGGTCTCCGCTGCGGTGCGCCAACTGGCGGAAGGCGATTTGAGTTTCCGCAACAGCGATGCGCGCGGCGATGAGTTTGGCCAGCTGCTGCGGGCTATGGATGACACTATGAAGCGGCTGTCGCAAACGGTGACCGATATTCTCTCCACCTCGGAGGCGCTGACCAGTGCCTCCAGCCAGGTCT
>CBIMZH010000616.1:0-2191 GCA_966248255.1 uncultured Cellvibrio sp. | reverse complement strand
GTGGTGTCGTTTATTAGCCCAGAGAAATCCTATGCCGGGCTGAATACGCAGCTGGAAAAAACGCTTAAGCATCTGCACCTATTGGATGCGCTGGACAATAATTTAACGCTGCTGCTTCGCGATAAGGCAGGGCCTGCTGATATAGCGTTGCCCGCTGAAGAATTTCTTGCGCGCTTTGCCCTGCCCAATTTTTATTTTCACTTGAGCATGGTCTACGCCATTGCCCGCGCTCGTGGCGTGCCTTTAACCAAGGGCGACTTTGACGGCCTGCACCAGTACCCGCCGGGGTTTTCCTTCGCGAGCTAGCGAATGCCCTGCTGCGCCAGCCACTGTTTAAATTGTGGCAAGGGCATGGCGCCGGACATGCGCGCGACTTCTTTGCCGCCTTTAAAAATAATCAACGTGGGAATGCTTTGGATGCGCCAGCGCTGGCCGATGCTGGGCGCGGCTTCGGTATTGAGTTTGGCGAAGCGGGCTTTGGGTTCCAGCTGTGCGGCGGCCTGTTCAAACACCGGGGCGAAGCTGCGGCAGGGGCCGCACCAGGGCGCCCAGCAGTCCACCACTATGGGGATATCGTTGTTGCTGATGGTGGCGGCGACATTGCCTGGGTGCAACTCCATCGGCTTGCCCGCAAACAGCGGCTTTTTGCATTTGCCGCAGAGGGGGTTATCGCTTAGGCGCTCGTCGGCGAGGCGGTTGGTGGCAAGGCAGTTGGGGCAGTTGATATGGGACATGGATTACTCATCAGTGACAAAAGCGGCTATGAAGAGGAATCTGGGGTGCCTGGGGCAAATTTCAATCCGTCGCCGGTGAATCTGCACTTGCTCAAAGCTTGCCCTGCAGCCAAAAGGTGTAGCGCGTTTAATTATGTTGAAGGTGGGTGCTTATTGCTTAACGGTCATTGGCAGGCTGGGGCGAAAGTTATACTTAAGCTGTATACCCTGCCTAGGAGTCTGTGTATGCGCAGCTATATTCGTCACCCGACCAACATCCCCATTCAAGTGAGCACCAGCGAATACGATGCCAGCCATGTGCGTGCGCGCAACCTGAGTGCTGGCGGCCTTTGCTTTACCACCATGGAGCAGGTGCGGGTGGGCGCTCGGGTGGATTTTTGGATACCTGTGGTGCAGCCGGAATATCAGGGCTCGGGGGTGATTGTGTGGCGTCGCCAGGCCTCGCCCAAGGGCTATGAGGTGGGGGTGCGCTTTACTACCGAGGATGAGTATTTTCGCGCGCGCATGGTGGAGCAGGTGTGCCTGATTGAAGATTACCGTCAGCGCCTGGCCTTAAAAGGGCGCATGCTCACCAGCGAGCAGGCGGCGCTGGAGTGGATAGCGCGCTACGCGGCAGACTTTGCCGGGGACAAAAAAGCCAGCCTGCATTAACTGCCGCTTGAGTCTGCTGGCTGTGGAGCTGGCGGAAATCGATTTGAAGACTGAGGAATTCAGCCGAATTCCAATAAACAGAAATAAGAGTGAGGGTAGGTCTATTGGGCTGTCGCTGTGCTGGCCATAAGCTTAATTACGGCTAGGGTACTGCGACAGCTCTGCTCAACAAGCGCCAAAGCTTGCGCCATTTTGCTATAGCCCCACGCGCCTTTTTATGTAACAGCTGCTTCTCTTGGCTGCTGCTTTTCTAGTGCCAGCGGAGAAAGGGGTTAAATATGCGCTGCCAGCCGGTAAATTTTAACGGCGCGCCCAAGACGGTCAGGCAGATGCAATCCTCGTTTTGCAGTGCCCTGGGCGTGTGCTTGTGGCTGGGGTCGCGGGCAATAAAATCCCCCGGGTGATAAACCCCCATTTCATCAGAGAACCCACCACTTAATACCACTGTGTACTCCAACCCCTGGTGGGTGTGGGTGGGCACCTGTGCCCCAGCGCTGATTTTTTGCAGCGCCACCTGAAAGCCGGGCACGCTAATAATTTTCGCCAGATCGAATTTAAAAATACTGCGCGTCTGCCGCTGCCAGTGCAGCTGTGCCAGGGGCGCGGGCAAATAGGCCAGCAGCGGGTTGGTCGAGGCCTCGGCAGCGACTTTGGCCGGTGCAGGGGCGGCTGGCGCTGGGCTGGAATCCAGTTGCGCCATCAGGCGGTCAAAGCTGCCTTCATCCAGGCTGGCGGGGGTGAGCTGCTCCAGCAGGGCGCCGCCCAGGGGGGCGAGTTGGCGCAGTTGCTGGCGGCACTGGTGGCAG
>CBIMZH010000615.1:0-2201 GCA_966248255.1 uncultured Cellvibrio sp. | reverse complement strand
CACGCAATTTGGCCGGCACAACTTCACTGGGTGAAGCTATAGCACTTATGGCCTGTGCTGATCTGGTGCTCACCAATGATTCCGGTTTAATGCACACAGCGGCGGCGCTGGAGCGCCCGCTGGTGGTGGTCTATGGCTCCACCTCCCCGGAATTTACACCGCCCCTTGCCGATCAAGTACGCATAGAGTCAATCGCTATTGAATGCTCCCCCTGCTTTGACCGCGAATGCCCCAAAGGGCACCTCAAGTGCCTGCGCGAATTAATGCCTGCGCAGGTAATGGCAGCCATTAAGGTTCTTGCGGGAGACGTTGCTCAGGTCAAAACAAAGGTAGGCGGATGAAGCTGGCCCTGGCAATTTTTCGCTATTTTCCGTTTGGCGGTTTGCAGCGAGACATGCTGGCTATAGCGCGCGAAGCCCTGGCGCGTGGACATCAAGTAACTGTGTTTTGCGGGCACTGGCAGGGTGAAATTCCCGCTGGCTTGCAGGTGCGAGTTATCAGCGCGCGGGTTCTATTTAATATCGCTGGCGTGCGCAGTTTTGTGCAGGCATTTGCTGATGAGTGCAAGCGCGATACCTTTGATTTGATTCTTGGCTTTAACAAAATGCCCGGCCTGGATATGTATTTCGCCGGGGACTCCTGTTTTGCGTATAAAGCCTTTTTAGAGCGCGGCTGGCTGTATCGCCTGGCCGCGCGCAGCCGTTTGTATTTGCACTATGAAAACTCGGTGTTCGGCGAAGCCAGCAATACGCAGGTGCTATCGCTGGTGGCGCAGGAGCAGCAGCGCTACGCGCGCTTTTACGGTACTTTGCCGCAGCGCATTATCCCGGTGCCGCCGGGTATTTCCGCCGAGCATATTTACTGCGCTAACCGCGGGGCTATAGGCACTCAGTTGCGCGCCGCTTTAGGCTTACTAGCTGAGTGCAAAATCATTCTCTGTCTTGGTTCCGGGTTTCGCACCAAGGGCCTGGATAAAAGCATCGCCATTTTTGCCCAGCTGGTAAAACACCAGCCACAACAAGCTTTTGCGCTGGTGGTCATAGGTGCGGATGAGCCAGGTGCTTATCGCCAGCTGGCGCTTCGTTTAGGGGTAGGCGATCAAGTGATTTTTGCCGGTGCGCTCAGCCCTATTGGTGACTACCTGGCCGCTGCAGATTTGCTTTTGCATTCCGCGCGCAAAGAGCTGGCGGGCAATGCGCTGGTGGAGGCCATGGCCGCGGGCCTGCCAGTGCTGGCTACCCGTGTCTGTGGTTATGCGCCTCTGGTAGAAGTCTATCGTTTAGGGGCGATATTCGACTTTAACGAATCACCCTTGGCTCTGGCGAAAAAAATCAGCGACTTGCTGGCGGTGCCCAAAGCCTTATGGCAGGCCCAGGCAGAAGAATTTCGCAACTTGCCGAATTTGTTTAATCGCGCTGCTGCGGTGGTAGATAGTCTTGAAGCCCACGCGCAGGGTGTTAAACCCAGGCAGATTCGTCTGGATGATGCGGCGCAATGCCTGGTTTTGCGCGATGAATTTATTCCGGCCTGGCAAAATCGCGATGTGTTTGCGCTGGTGCAAAACCTGGATGGACGCCTGGTCAGGCAAATGCCGGATCGCCAGACTCGCCGCTTTGAGCTGGATGGGCACGGCTATTACTGCAAATGGCATTCGGGCGTTGGCTGGCGCGAGATCATAAAAAACCTGCTGCAGTGGCGTTTACCTGTCCTGGGTGCCAACACGGAATGGCGGGCATTAAATAAATTGCATGCGCTGAATATTCCCAGCCTGATGCCTGTGGCTTATGGCGAGCAGAAAGCCGGTATTGCAAGTCGCCAGTCATTTTTGGTTACTCGCGAACTGACGGACGTCATCCAGTTGGATGATTTTTTTAATCTGCGTAAACCGGCGGTTAAGCTGAAACGTTTGATAATTGCCGAAGTGGCACGCATCACTCGCGAAATGCACGGGGCAGGTATTAATCATCGCGATTTGTACCTGTGTCATTTTATGTTGCGCGAAAAAACGCTTGAGCAGCGCCTTGAGCAGCGACTGCCACCAGAAATATATCTAATGGATTTGCACCGGGCGCAGCTTAGAAATAGGGTGCCAAGGCGTTGGCTGGTTAAGGATTTGGGCGCTTTGTATTTTTCTGCGGTGGATGCAGCCTTGACCCCAAGGGATATAGGCAAATTTTTACAGGTATACACGGGCAAGGCCC
>CBIMZH010000614.1:0-2201 GCA_966248255.1 uncultured Cellvibrio sp. | reverse complement strand
TCGATCTGTTTAACACCCTGGGCGGTGAGCCTGCTTATACCTCCAATATTGTCGATGAAGTAGCCGAGGGTAATCTGGGTATCGATATTCATATAAAGCCCGGGGATTCGACTTCGCTTCTGGCGAGCGTAGCCCACATGCGCAGCCAATTGGCACAAATTATTGCTGAAGTGCGCAGTTCGGCTGATGCCCTTTCATCCGCTGCAGAAGAGGTCAATGGCACCGCTCAATCGCTGGCCAAGGGTGCATCTGTGCAGGCGGCCAGTGTTGAAGAAACTTCAGCGTCCATGGAACAGATGTCAGCTTCAATCGCGCAAAATACCGAAAATTCAAAAATCACCGATGGTATAGCGCAAAAAGCTTCGCTGGATGCATTCAGCAGCGGAGAGGCCGTATTAAGTACTGTGGCTGCCATGCAAAAAATTGCCGAGCGTATTTCGGTGATTGACGATATCGCCTACCAAACCAATTTACTTGCCTTAAACGCGGCGATTGAAGCTGGGCGTGCAGGGGAACATGGGCGCGGCTTTGCGGTGGTGGCTTCAGAAGTGCGCAAACTCGCCGAGCGCAGTCAGGTGGCGGCTCAGGAAATTGGCGAGCTGGCTGGCTCTACAGTAAAAAGTGCCGAGCGCGCCGGCGGTATGCTTAACGATATGGTTCCGGCAATTCGTAAAACTGCAGATTTGGTTCAGGAAATAGCGGCCGCTTCTCAAGAGCAGAATACCGGTGTTGGGCAAATAAACTCTGCTATTGGTCAGGTTAGTCAAACCCTGCAACAAAATGCGGCAGCCTCCGAGGAACTTAGCTCTACCGCCGAGGAGATGAGTGTTCAAGCTTCCCGGCTGCAGGAGTCCATGACCTATTTCAAGTTGGCTTAGACGTAAAAATTTTGCTTTGAATAAACCTTTAGTGGCTATGAGGGTGCACTTTTTAAGTGCCACATTAAATTTATTACCGTGGGTAGGGACAAGATATGACAGTCGCTAAGAAGATGTTTTTACTGGTTTTCTCGGCTTTGATGGGCGTGGTTATTCTTGCCGGCGTGTCGCAAGTGCAAATGAATAAAGTGTTTACCCAGGCAAATTACACAGGTGTTAACGTTTTGCCTAGCGTAAAAATACTGGCCACTCTGCGTTATGACTTTATGTCGTTAAGGGTGCAATTGTATTTGCTCGCGCTGGAGCCAGATCCATCCAAACGGGATGCCATTGAGGCTGAGCTGGATCGCTTGGCAGCAAAGCTAAAGTCGGGCATGGGCAACTATGCAGAGTTTGTCGCTGACGATAAAGATAAAGCTTTGTTGGATGCAGAGCTTCAAGCTTTTGCGAGCTATTCCAACAATCTTGGCTTAATCAAGGATGCTTCAAATCAAAATCTTCCGGATTTAATTCGCGAGCGTCTGGCGCAGGCTAGAGAGCAATCGGTAGCCATGTTGAATGCTATTACTGATCACATTGCCTACAACCAGGTACTGGCCGACAATGCGGTAAGTGAGGCTGCTTCCACCAAAACAAGTGCCGCGTTTATCTCGGTTGTAATTTCAATTATTACACTGGTTGCGGTTGCCCTTATTGGCTTTTTTATTGCGCGTAATTTGTTGCGTCAGCTGGGCGGCGAGCCGGATTATGCTGCCTCTGTAGTCGCTGATATCGCCCGCGGCGACCTGACCCGCCAGGTAATTACCAAGCCAGGTGACTCCACCAGTATGCTCGCAGCTATTCGCGATATGTCGACAACATTGACCCAGGTGTTGAGCGATGTGCGCAGCTCGGCTGATGCTCTGGCTTCTGCGTCAGAAGAGGTTAATGCAACGGCGCAATCGCTGTCTAAAGGCGCGTCGGTTCAAGCCGCCAGCGTTGAGGAAACCTCTGCGTCTATGGAGGAGATGTCTGCCTCCATTATGCAAAACAATGAGAATGCCACCATTACCGACGGCATGGCGCAAAAGGTTGCGGTAGATGCGGGCAGTGTTGGCGTGGCTGCTGCCAGCTCGGTAGATGCCATGAAGAAAATTGCCGATCGCATAGGTGTGATAGACGATATAGCCTACCAGACCAATTTGCTTGCATTGAATGCCGCCATTGAGGCGGGCCGCGCCGGCGAACACGGTCGCGGTTTTGCTGTGGTTGCCTCTGAGGTGCGCAAGCTTGCAGAGCGCAGTCAGGTGGCGGCTCAGGAAATTGGTGAGCTCGCACGGGAAA
>CBIMZH010000613.1:0-2201 GCA_966248255.1 uncultured Cellvibrio sp. | reverse complement strand
ATAAAAAACATCTGTATGCCTTCAAGCATGGCCGCGCGCGAGTGGATCACCAGCGCGTTGTCAAAAATCACCAGGCTGGTAAAGGCGGCCGCCAGCCAGTCGCGCTGGCTGATGCGGCGCACTATGCCGTAAAAAAACAGCACTGAGGTGAGCATCATCATCACCGAGGGCCAGCGAAACCCCGTGTACTTCATCTCTTTGGGCGCGTCATTGCCGTTGAGATAATCGGTTTCGTCCAGCTTGGACTTGTCGATATTTTTATTGTCGCCCACCAGCAGTTCGCCCACTGCCATCAGCATTTTTCCCAGCGGTGGGTGGGGCTCCATATACATAACCCCATCTATGTGCTTCTGCGCTGAGGCGACGTGATAGTTTTCGTCCCAGAACATGGCTTGAGGCGAGCCGTAGTAGGTGAAATAGACTCCGAACGACAGTAGCAAGAGCACCGCCGGATAGAGAAATTTTGCGTAGCTTTTAAGGAAGTTTTTCATGATATTTTTTTTGTCTTTGGGTCTGGTGTTTAGTCTAGGCCCTTGCCTGTGGCGGCCCAATAAATACCGCCGTACAGATGCGCCAAAAACCAGGGGTCACTGTAAATTGCCGCTATATGGCCAAGCCCGGTATAAAAGGCGCGGCCGCCATCAAACGGGTGGTACCAGGCAACAGGGTGAAACTTGCCCATGCCGGTGCCCTTTTTATTGCCCCAGTCTGCCGCTGGGTTGTAGCTGGATTCGTCAACGGCCAGTAAGTAGTGCAGGCCTTTGACGTTCTCCTTGCCGAATTCATACCACTCATCGGTCCACAAAAAGCGCTCGGGGGTAAACTCCAGGCCGGGGAAGTTGCGCTCCAATAGCTGCAACTTGGCGCTTTGAATAACCGGGTGGATATAAAAGTTGCGCCCCACCAATTGCTTGTACCAGGGCCAATCGTACTCTGTGTCAGCGGCGCTATGCACACCGACAAAGCCCTTGCCGCTGCGAATGAAGCTTTCCATAGCGGCCTGCTGTTCGGCATTGAGTATATCGCCGGTGGTCAGCAAAAAGATGATGACTTGATATTTGGCCAGATTGGCTGGATTGATGCGTGCGGGGTCTTCGTCCCAATCCATCGCAAAGTCGTGGCGCGCGGCCAGTGCGCGCAGGCCGGTAATGGCCTCGGCAATCGCTTGGTGGTGCCAGCCCTGGGACTTGCTGAAAACCAGTACGCGAAACTGCTCTGCCTGGGCCAGGCAGCTGCAGGCCAATAGCAGTAGGCCAAGCGCTAGGTGTCTCATTTAAGGTCGTTGCTCCGGGTAGCCTTGGCAGTAACGCCAGGTTTGTTATTTTTGTACCCTTATTACCCTGGGGCAAAGCGGGAGAGCGCAATCATAAGCGATTAGCGCTGAGAGGCAAGTTTAAAGACGCTAATCCCCGCGGCCTGAATGCGAGCCTGTGGTCCAGGTAACACCTTGACGCGGCGCAGGGCTGGGTCGATGAACCTGAGCGGCATCCATGAGTCAAAATAAACACTGAAGGTGGCTAGGCCCGCCGCTGTGTCGGTATAGTGTGTAAAAGCCTAAGGATTAATAAATGAAGAAAGTGCAAATGGCGGTGTTTGGTGGCCAATGCCGGTGGCGGCTGGTGCAGGGTGTTTTGGTGGTGCTGCTGGGTTGCGGCTATGGTTGTGCCGGCCCGGGTGAAAACTACATCAAAAGCGATATGGCAGAGACCCTGGAAATACAGATACTGCCCAATACCAGCAAGATGTTTGTCTATCGCCTGCGCGCCCCTCAAGGCGAGGCTCCCGGCGGCGCCTTTATTGCGCGAACGCCCAATGATCGCCGCCCGGAGCAGCCAGGGGTGCGGGTAAATCGCAATACCCCGGAGCGACTGCTGGAAAACGCCCAGTTTGTGGTGGCCAAGCTGGGCTACTGCCGCGAGGGCTTTTTTGAGGTGGATCGCAACCTCTCGCCGTACAATCTCTGGCTAAAAGGCGAGTGTAAGGAAGGGGCAAGTGACGCCGACAAGCAAAAGTTTGGCAGCGCGCAAACTCTTACCGCAGAGCGCTGGCGCTAGCGGCCAGTAAAGTGTCCGGTGCAATCCCGAGTCTGGGCGCTGCTGGCACTTTAATCCTTATGCTCAGATTCCCGCCGACTTGCCATTAGGCGGCCAAGCGGGTAATATCCTGCGCCCATTTGTGTCCAGCCCCTAGAACCCAGGGGC
>CBIMZH010000612.1:0-2202 GCA_966248255.1 uncultured Cellvibrio sp. | reverse complement strand
GTAAACGCAAGGGTTTGGGTAAAGGCTTGGATGCACTGCTGGGCGCGGGCTTGGGGGTAACTTCCCCGGCACCGGATATGCCGGTAGTGCCGCTCGAAGCTGGCCAGGAACCAGTAAGCGATTACCGCGACGGCAAGCTGGCGCACTTACCTGTAGATCTGATCCAGCGCGGTAAATACCAGCCTCGCCGAGACATGCACCCGGAAGCCCTGGAAGAACTGGCCGAATCCATCAAGGCCCAGGGTGTGATGCAGCCCATAGTGGTGCGCGGTATTGGCGGCGGTCGCTACGAGATTATCGCCGGTGAGCGCCGCTGGCGCGCCACCCAGCTGGCTGGCCTGGATAAGATTCCCGCCGTTATCCGCGAAGTGCCGGATGAAGCCGCCATCGCCATGGCGCTGATCGAAAACATCCAGCGCGAAAATCTCAATCCCATCGAAGAAGCTGTGGCGCTCAAGCGCCTGCAGGACGAATTTGAACTTACTCACGCCGAAGTGGCCCAGGCGGTGGGAAAGTCGCGTACCACCATCACCAATTTGCTGCGTTTGATTTCGCTCAATGACGAAGTCAAGACAATGCTGGAACATGGCGACCTGGAAATGGGCCACGCCCGCGCCCTGCTTACCCTCGACGCAGTCCCCCAGCGTGAAATCGCGCGCCAGGTAGTCGCTAAAGGCTTGTCAGTACGCCAAACCGAAGCCCTGGTGCGCAATTATCAAGAGAGCCAGGACAAGGAAAAGGTGATCCGCGAAGTAGAGGTTTCCGCCGATATTCGCCGCCTGCAGGACAGTTTGTCGGAGACTTTGGGCGCCGGTGTGGAAATACAGCAGGGTGCCAAAGGCAAGGGCAAACTGGTGATCAGCTACAACTCGCTGGATGAGTTGGACGGCATTCTTAGCCACATAAAATAGAGTTTTAGTTCTATTAACGGCTATTTGTTAAAAGCTAAGTAAATTTACAGTTTATTTACTGGGCATATTTTGGCGATGATGGTACCGCCAATGTTGAAGCAAGAAGGCGCAATCTCTATAATGCGCCACATTTGCGCGCGGAGCACATAAGGTTGTTACTAATGGTAATAAGGGCCTGAATGTGACAGAATGCCGCGCCTTAAAAAACCGGAGTGAGCTGGCCTGACATGTCTCGTTATCTCAAGGGGCGGGGTTACGCTCTGCAGATGGTGGCGATTGAATTTGCCGTATCCTTGCTGCTCGCCGCTGGCGGTTTTTTAATCGATGATCAAATAGCTTTCTCCCTGCTTATTGGTGGACTGGTGTGTACAGCGGCCAACGCCTGGCTTGCTGTAGTGGCGTTTCGCCCGCGCCTGGGTGAGTCCCTGGGCAAAATGCTCGCCGCCTTTTACACCGGTGAGCTGGGAAAATTTGTAATAGTGGCCCTCTTGTTCGTGCTGGCATTCCGCCGTCTCGAGTGGCTCAAAGACGCAGATAACGCCCTGGCGCTCTTCGCCGGTTATCTGGTCGCCCAAGCCGTAGTTTGGGTTTATCCGCTGCTTAAACGCTAGCGGACCACAGGTTTCATTTTTAGCAATTTGGAAGATACAGATGTCAGCCGCTGAACATTCAGAACAACTTACATCATCGCAATACATTACCCACCACTTGACCAATCTTACCTATGGTCAGTTCCCGGATGGTCATTGGGGCTTTGCCCACAATGCCGCCGAAGCTAAAGCCATGGGCTTTTGGGCGTTCAATGTGGACACCCTGGGCTGGTCGCTGGTGCTGGGTGTAGTATTTTTTCTGCTGTTCCGCAGCGCCGCCAAAAAAGCCTCTTCAGGTGTACCTAGCGGTCTGTTGAACGTGGTGGAAACCGCGATTGAATTCGTCGACTCTAACGTCAAGGGCATGTTCCCTTACCGCAATGCCATGATCGCCCCTATGGCCCTCACTATTCTGGTGTGGGTGTTCTTTATGAACTTCATGGATCTGATCGCTATTGACCTGCTGCCCGAAATCGCCAAGCTGGTTGGTGTTTCTCTGGGTGCTGACCCTCACTCGGTGTTCTTTAAAGTGGTTCCCTCCACTGACCCCAACATCACTCTGGGTATGGCCGCCTGCGTATTCCTGCTGATTCTGTTCTTCAGTGTGCGCGAAAAAGGCGTTGTGGGTTTTGCCAAAGAATTGTGCATGCACCCCTTCAGCAGCAAAAACTTCATCGTACAAGCCTTCTTTATCCCGGTTA
>CBIMZH010000611.1:0-2206 GCA_966248255.1 uncultured Cellvibrio sp. | reverse complement strand
TTGGAAATAGCCATAAAGGCTTTGTTCAGGGCCGAAATAAAACGCCTGAGCGTTAAAACTTTGCTGAAAGGGTGCCGGAGTGCCAGTGGCGCGGCCTTGGGCCAGATCTATCTGACTGGCGATAACTGCCAGGGTTTCGCGTAATAAATCCATACCATCAAGACGGTAATTAAACACCTTGTTAATTGCCGCTAGCGCTTCAAGGCCACTGAGTGAGCTGCCGCCCAGATCAAAAAAATTATCACTGCGATTAACTGCAGCCAGCTTGAGAATCTCTCGCCAAATCTGCGCCAGTTTACTTTCGGTTGGCCCCAGGGGAGGGTTTTGTGCTGCGCCCACTTTAAGCAGACTGTCGGGATGGGGTAGGGCAAGTCTGTCTACTTTCATATTGTGGTTGAGTGGTAGTGCATCCAAGGGGATATAGCGGCTGGGTACCATATAGTCGGGCAGCTGATCACGCAAATAATCACGTATCGCACTCAGGTCCTGAGCGTTGCGATCATTAAACACGACATAGGCCAGCAATATTTGTTGGCCCTGCGGCGGTGTATAGGACACTACCAGTCCGTCCTTTACCCCCGGTGCACGACGCAAACTAAATTCCACTTCGGCCAATTCAATGCGCATACCGCGCAACTGAATTTGAAAATCGCGCCGCCCGAGCATTTCCAGTTTGCCCTGGCTATCCAGGCGACCTAAGTCACCGGTTAGATAAATCCGGTCATCGCCAAGACGTAGATATTTTTCATTAGTGAGTTCGGGGCGCTGCCAATAACCTAGTGTTACTCCGGTGCCACCAAAGGCTATTTCGCCTATCTCCCCATTAGCTACAGGTTGATGTTGTTGGTCCAGTAAGTAGAGTTTGGCGTGAGCAAAGGCTTTGCCGACAAAGGTTTTGGCTATGGGCAGGGGCTCCAGAACCCTGTGGGTAGTCCCCATACAGCTCACTTCGCTGCAGCCGTAAATGACATAAATTTCGGCATGGGGAAAAGTTTGACGTAACTGAGTCAGGATTTCGGGAGGTACCATATCACCTCCACTGGAAGCGTGACGTACATGGTCAAAGCTGCTGCTTGGCAGCTGTTGATGATGAATTTGGTTGAGCAGGCTTTTGAGCAGGCTGGGGCCTATATGAAAAAATGTCACTTGGCGGAGGCTGTCCAGCATTAGTTCTGGGTTGAGGACATGTTCGCGATCAAGTAGCAGTAGACAGCCGCCACTGACCAGAGGCAATAGCAACTCAAAGACGCTGATACTGAAGGTAAAGCGCGCAATTGCAGGGATAATATCCTGACTGGTTACTCCATAGGCGACTTGAGCACCAAAGATATGACTAGCCAAGTTAGCATGACTGGCCATTACACCCTTAGGTTTTCCGGTTGTGCCAGAAGTATAAAAAATACTCGCCAGCTGCTCAGGGGCTAGGGCTATTTCGGGGTTGCTGGCGGCGTAATTATCCAGTTCCAGTAAGTCCAGGCATAGGCTCTGAGCGCTGTTTGGCGGCAGCCTGCTCACCATTCGCGCCTGGGTCAAAATTACCCGAGGTTTTATATCCTCCACCACCAGAGCCAAGCGTGCGGCCGGATAGTTAGGGTCCAAGGGCACCAAAGCACCCCCGGCTTTGTGAATTGCCAGTAGTGCTATTAGGTAATCTGGATGTGGCTCAAAGAATAGACACACGGGTTCGCCATCAAGGCTCTGGCCAAACTGCATGATTAGCCGATGTGCCAATCGGTTGGCGTGGTTATTTAACTCGCCATAGCTTATGCACTGATTGCGATAGCGCAGAGCGATAGCCTTAGGGGCTTGTTGGGCTTGCTGTTCAAACGCACGAATTACCAATGTCATAGGGGCTGCTAATGATTGAGGTCTAGATTGAGTTAAAGCAGCGTCCATTGTGTGCCAACTGGCTGATTTAAACGTTAAATAATAATAAAGATGTTTTCTATTTAAGCTCTATAGCGTGAAGATTTTTATGAGTTTTCTCGATCCTCGTCTAATTGCCCCTTAATTACTCTTGTAATCGGTTACATTTTTTGTAAGAATACGTCCGCTAATAGCTTGATAAGTATGATGTTGCATGGGTAATCGGTTACAGAAATGGGCGTGTCGCCCGTGGAGTTCTCCTAACCTGAGCCAGGCAATACTTACGGGCCCTTAGTCCGCTGTTGTGCTTTTTTTGAGCTCCGGTAAATCCGGAGCTTTT
>CBIMZH010000610.1:0-2214 GCA_966248255.1 uncultured Cellvibrio sp. | reverse complement strand
GACATCACCGGCTGCCCCAGATCGGCTTTGTCCAGCGCGGCGTGAGTTTCAGCCAGGCCCACCGGATGACCTATATAGCTTGGGCTGCTGGCATCAATAATGACCCGCTGGTTACTCATCACTGAATAGCCATCAATACTCAAGGGCGTCATCATCGGGTAAAGCCATTCGCGAAATTGACTGCGCTCTGTATCCGAGGTTTGCCCCTGGCGCAGATTGCGCACCAGCGATGCGTGGATATTGGGGTTCTCCACAATCAGGGT
Source organism: uncultured Cellvibrio sp. (assembly GCA_966248255.1). Lineage (GTDB taxonomy): Bacteria > Pseudomonadota > Gammaproteobacteria > Pseudomonadales > Cellvibrionaceae > Cellvibrio. The sequence goes on along the minus strand of CBIMZH010000610.1, from coordinate 1,951 downwards.
GAGCACATCCAGATTCTGGTGATACCAGATGTCCACCAGTTTGGCGGTGGAATTGAGCGAGGCCTCCAGGTGATCCACCAGGTGTTGCTCCTGGGTGGCGCGGATTTTTTTTAGCGAGAAGAAGCTGATAAGCAGCAACAAACTTATGGCCAGCACGGCGAGATAAATCGGCGGGCTGGCGAGAATTTTACGATTGAAACTAGCCGAGTCCCGGCGTTTTATTGTTCCTGACATAATTGTAATTTGGCGGCTAGTTGTTGTTGTATCCAGGGAATAACATCATTGGCGGGCATGGGGCGAGCAATCAAATAACCTTGCGCCTGGCGACAGCCAAGGCTTTTTAACAAGTGCAGTTCTTCCTCGGTTTCTACGCCTTCACCCACGCTGGTAATGCCCATGCGTTTACCCATGTCCACAGCCGACTGCAGAATTTGCCGCACATGGGCCTGTTTGGATGCACCCTGAACAAAACTGCGATCAATTTTTAACTCGGTAAAAGGGAAGCGCGACAACTGCTGCATGGACGAAAAGCCAGTGCCATAGTCGTCAATGCTAAAACCAAAACCTTTTAAACGCAGGCGGCTGATACTGGCCAGCGCGGCCGGCACATCCATCACCAGTGCGCTCTCGGTAATTTCAAAACTGATGGTGCGCGGCGACAGGCCACTGGCGCTTACCCGTTGAATAATTTCGCTGGCGATTTCCGCCTGATTAAGCGATATGGCCGAAAGGTTGAGGGCAACCGCTGTGCGCACCCCCTGGTGCTGCCAGCGCTGCATGTCCGCCAAAACCTGATCGAGCAAATTAAGCGTGAGCTCGCCAATCAGGCCCTGACTTTCGGCAAGCGGAATAAACTCTGCGGGGCTGTAATTGCGGCCCTGGCCATCGGTCCAGCGCGCCAGAACTTCCCAGCCAGCCAATTGCGGCTGCTGCAAATTAATTTTGGGTTGGTAATAGGCGCGAATTTCGCCCAGTGCCAGGGCCTGTTCCAATTGCGCCAACTCCGGGGCTGGCTGGAGCTGGCGTGGGCTGGGGCTGGCGCTGTGCTTGCTGCCGTAGCGCTCCAGGGTTTCCGCCAACAGCGCCGGGGTGAGGGGTTTGCGAAATGCACCTAACAGAGGTACACCTATAGCTTCGGCCATAGTGGCCACCGCATTAATTAAAACTTCGTCCGAGCTGCTCACTAGAACAATTTCCGGGCGCTCGCTTTGATTGCGTAAATGCTGCAGCACTTCAATGCCATCCATGCCCGGCAATTCCAAATCCAGCAGCATCACTGCGGGCTGTTTGCCCAGGCTGTATAAAATTGTCAGCGCATCCTGGCCGTCGCCAGCTTCAAAAATTTTCTCCAGGCCAAGGGCGCGCAGGCAGTTCACCGCACTCGCGCGCTGCAGCACACTGTCGTCAACAACCAAAACCCCCTGCTCGGCAACGGCAGAGGGCAGTTGTACTTCAATGGGCATGTCGGCAGACGAACTCAGGAATATCATAAAGGCTCACACTTTGCTGGGCTGCACCCAAGGCTTGCGCCGCCTTGGGCATTCCGTAATACACACTGGTTGCTTCATCCTGGGCAGCGGTAACAGCCCCAGCTGTCACCATCGCCTTAAGCCCTTGGGCACCGGCACTTCCTACGCCTGTCATAATAATGCCCAACGCATTTTGACCTGCAGCCTGAGCTACAGAGCCGAGTAATATATCGCTTGCATTGTCATCTGTGGTGGATTTTTTTTGCGCGTTCACCAACCGATAACCCTGGTCGCAGACCCTGACTTGCATCGGCTGGTCTGACGGCACCATTAGAACATAGCCGCGTTTTATTAATTCGCCATCTTTTGCCAGTTTAATAACCAGCTGACTGGTTTTATTTAAGCGCTCGGCAAAGGGCGCCATGATTTCATTGGGCATGTGCAAGCTAGCCAGTATGCCAGGTGTGTCGGCGGGCAAGCGG
>CBIMZH010000609.1:0-2216 GCA_966248255.1 uncultured Cellvibrio sp. | reverse complement strand
CGCATAGACGCCAATATCAGCTACAGCTGGGATGCCGGTAGCAACAGCTATTTACTGTTCCTAAAAGGTGGCAACCTGACCAACAGTGAGATACGCAATGCCGCGTCCTTTTTGCGCGACCTGGCACCCGAAGCCGGGCGCAATATCCAGCTGGGTCTAAGAGTCAACTTCTAACAAAACCTTGCGCCCCTGGGGCGCAAGCAATAAAAAACGGGCGCATTTTGTCGCCCGTTTTTTTCACCCTCTTTTTTCGCCCGCTTTTTTCCCCGCTTTTTTATTGAAGCTTAAATATTTATTTAAGCAGGCCCATGCGTTTGTATAAATAAGTGCGCATCACCTGGCGCAGTTGCGGATTCATTTGCCCCAGCACTCCGCGCGCCGCTTCGGGCAAATGTGCAAGCGGATGGCGCTCGGGGCGAAACACATAGTGGTCAAAAAAATTGCGCCAGGCCATACGCTCTTTGTCGGGCAAATGGCTGATGGTCAGTATGGCGTGAATCAGTGCATCCTCCGCCGATTCCCGGCCCTTGTCCGCATCCCGCCACCAAAAATTCATCAGCAGATTAAACTCCGCCAGCGCCTCCACCCCATGCCACCAGAGCGAGGGAATATAAATGCCGTCGCCCGGTTCCAGCTCCGCCACCAGGGCCGCGTCCAACGCCTGCTGGTAGCGCGGATATAGTTGCAGATCCGGATTTTGCAGCGGCACCAGGCTAATGGCCTGACCTGCAGGTGTCACATCCAGCGGCCCCAAATACAAATTGTCGATTTGCTCCGGGGGGAACAGGGTAAAGCGGCGGCGCCCCGCAGCCACCAGGGCGATATTGTCCGATTCATCCATGTGCGGCTGCACCAGCGACTGGTTGCCCATCCACAATCGCGGTTCGATCTGCGCGTCCAGCAGCGGACACTGATGGCTGGCGAAAAGCGTGGGCAAACACTGGCTGAGCGGCGTAGAGCCCATATAAATACCCGGCGCCGCCTCTGCGAGGCTGAGGCATTTGTGCAATAGCTGCAGACACTGGGCAAAGGGCAAGGCATTTTTTTGAAAGTTAAAGCCGCGGCCATCCTCAGCATAAAAATAGCGGCCGCGCACCTCTGGCGGCGCAAAAAAAGTTTCCACCTGGGCGCCCTGATCGGCACTGGCCAAAAGCGCGATTAACGCCTGATTGGATTCTTTAGCGGCCAGCACCAGCGGCCAGTGATCGCCCAGACCGCGCAACACAGCCGGCTGATAGGCGGGCAGTATCTCGCGCACAAAGGTATCGCGGCTGGGCTTAATCCATTCGCGTATTGGCTGGGCCACAGGCTTAGCTCGCGTGAGAATTTGGTACTGCACAGTAGCGTGCAATAAATTCAGCGTGACTGGGCATATTGGCTACCGTCTGCGTAATTGCCTGACGCATACCGCTCATATACTGCTCCAGCTCGGCAGCGGAAAATACATCCGCCAAGGGGTGATAATCGCGCGCCTTAACGCCCTGGCCCTGCATTACTGCCACCCAGCTCTCCTCGCGGAAAATTTCATTCTGCGGAATATAAATGCGGCCACTGGCGCTATAGCTGGCAAATTTTTGTTGCAGACTTTCGGGCAATTCCATGGTTTTGCAATAGCGCCAAAAGGCCGAGTCCTGGCGCCGGGTGGCTTTGTAGTGAAGGATGATAAAGTCGCGCACAAATTGATAATCCTCGGCGATCATCTCGTTGTAGTGCGCCATTTCCGTCTCATCGAGTTGAGCACTGGGAAATAAATTGATCAATTTAACTATAGCGGTTTGAATCAAATAAATACTGGTGGATTCCAGCGGCTCCAAAAAGCCGCTGGCCAGGCCAATGGCCACACAGTTTTTGTGCCAGAATTTTTTGCGTCTGCCCACCTTAAAGCGAATTTGGCGCGGATCGGTTAACGGCGTACCTGTAACATTTTCCAGCAGAATTTTTTTCGCCTCGGCATCATCCATATAGCGGCTGGCATAGACATGGCCATTGCCCATGCGCGTCTGCAGTGGAATTTGCCACTGCCAGCCAGCGCTGTGGGCGGTGGCGCGGGTATAGGGTCGCGGCGCTTCAGTGGTGGCGGTTTGCACAGCAAGGGCACTGTCACAAAGTAAATAGTTGCCCCAGTCTTCAAAGCCAGTGTTAAGCGCCCCTTCAATTAACAGCGCGCGGAAGCCGGTGCAGTCGATAAAAAAATCGCCGGCGATAACGCGGCCATC
>CBIMZH010000608.1:0-2217 GCA_966248255.1 uncultured Cellvibrio sp. | reverse complement strand
CTCTCCGGCTACAGCAGCAACGACAGCACTAACCGCCTTATCGCCTTGAATACTGTCAATGGCGCCAACCTCTGGGCCTCCCAGGTTACGTCTGACTCCATAAGCGCACCCAGCCTGAGTAACAACAAGGTGTATGTGCATATAGGCGGCCAGCAGCAAACCTCACTGCAGGGCTTTGACGTAGAAACCGGGGAGAAACTGGTCACAGCCAGCCATGGCGGACAATGGCCACACTACCAGGCGCCCACGCTGTTCGATAACAAGGCCTATATGAATGGCGGCACCTATGGCGGCCTGGTGGGTAAAGATGGCGAAACAGGTGCGGAGCTTTGGCCACTGGTCAGCGCCACCTGGGATGATGGCTGGGAGCCGGCGGTAAACCAGAATTATGTCTATTACCCGGAGGCTACAGCGCTCAAATACCTGGACAGAGCCACAGGCCTACTGGTTGATCAAATCGCCAATGCAAGCACCCGCCGCTCGCCCGTACTGGGCGCGCTTAACGACATTATCGTCAGCGACAGCTCAATCAAAAGCTTCGACCTAAGCAGCAAAAGCCTGCGCTGGCAAACCGGTTCGCTAAGCCTGCTGCAGCTACCGGCGGTGGGCAATCACCGGGTGTTCTATCAGTCGCAGGGCACGCTTTACTGCCGCGATGAACTCAGCGGCAACCAGCTCTGGTCCTGGACACCAACCATTGCCGAAGACTTATCGGGCAATATTATTGTCACCCTCAACTATGTGTTTGTGGCCAGTGACAACTACACCTATGCCATTGATATGCAGACGGGCAGCCAGGTTTGGTCCTACAACCGCGGCGGCCAACTCGCCCTTGGCCCAGATGAAGCCCTTTATATCTATAGCGCCAGCAACCTCACCGCCATTAACCTGAGCGGTGATGCGGACAGCGACGGCATGCCCGACTGGTGGGAAAAAGCCTATGGCTTGAACCCTCAGGACCCAGCGGATGCCAGCGGTGATAACGACAGCGATACGCTGAGCAACCTGCAGGAATACACTTACCAAACCAACCCCAATAACAGCGATAGCGATGACGATGGATTGAATGATGCCGAGGAGGTAAACACCTATGGCACCAACCCCGCGCAGGCCGATAGCGATGGCGACCAGATGCCCGATGGCTGGGAGGTCAGCTATGACCTCGACCCATTGAGCGCGGCGGATCGCAATCTGGATAGCGATGGCGACGGGGTCAATAACTACTGGGAATTCAGCGAAAACACTGAACCCAACAATGCCTTGTCTATGCCCGCGCTTTACGGCTTTGCCAGCTTCTCGTTTGAAGACCAACAGCTGCCCAGCGGCTGGTCACTTTCAAGCAACACTGGCTATACCAGTATCAATAACCTCGCGGCCCAGGATGGCAGCTACAGTTTGCAGGCAGCCAATACCTCCAGCCTGGAGATCAATGGTTTCTTTAGCGCCACGGATATCAGCCTTTGGGCAAGTACCAGCTGTAGCTATGGCGTGTCTGTAGCAATCGTCGTTGATGGGGTAGTTCAGGCCACCAGCTCACTCGATTCTGCCTGGGTAAAACTGACCACCGCTATTCCCCAGGGCCGCCATCAAATTGCCATTCAAAGCAACTCCTACAGCTGCAATGTCTATGTCGATAACATTCAATTGGCCTCAACGCAAAACCTGGTCCAGGCAGGTGTGCAGTTGTTGGGTAGCTATAACGGCGTAATCAGTTTTATCGACAGCGAGTTGAACAGTATTAAACGTATCCAGGGTGGGGTGCTCAACCAGAACCTGGTCGCCAGTCAGGTTACCCCCATAGGTATAGATAAACTGGCCGCGGTGTTTTCACAATTCCCACTTAAGTTGGGCATTCTCGATTTAAACACCTATGAGTGGAGCTACTATGAGCCAGCCACCGCCATCTCGGGTGGCCTGACGCAAATCGCCTACCTCAATAACAATCTCTATCTGGCTTTTGGTTACTACTACGACGCCCGGGTTGGGCTTACCAAGTTTGATTTAAGCAATGGCAGCTTCAGTCAATTCGGTAATGAAAACTTCAACTACGTCAGTGTCGACAGCATGGGTAATCTTTACGCAGGCGATGGCTACAGAATTAAAAAGCTCAACCCGACTACAGGTACGGTGCTAGAGGCATATGGTGTTGCCAGCTACAACAGTTTTGCCGTAAGCCCCACTGGCCAGCTGGCAGTGGTTGGGCAAAACACCCTAACC
>CBIMZH010000607.1:0-2231 GCA_966248255.1 uncultured Cellvibrio sp. | reverse complement strand
AGCTTGATAGCCACGACCGCCAAGGCCGCGCGTAAGGACAATTTTGAGCACGCCATGCTCGAAATTTGGCACTTGGGCAAGGGCTTGCTCAACATAGGCGTCCAGCTGTGCGGCATCACAAGCAATCCCCAGCCGCTGACTATCACTGAGCAAACGCTGACGATGTAGCGACCAGAGCGGCACCCCGCCCTGATAGATTCGGCAAGTTTCAAATAGACCATCGCCATAGGCGAAGCCGCGATCCCAAGGGGAAATGCTTCCACCCAGGACACCATTCACAAAACATAGGGGTAATTGATTATTCATGGCGCGAGTCTATACAAATTCCGCCCATAGCAAAACGCCGAACGGGTTAGAGTTCGGCGTTTTGTGAGACGGCGCTGGCAGAGATTAAACTTTGCGGAAAATCAGCGAGCCGTTAGTACCACCAAAACCAAAGGAGTTGGACAGCACCGCCTCAATTTTGCGCTCTTGCGCTGTGTGCGGCACCAGGTTGATATCGCAACCTTCATCCGGGTTATCCAGGTTGATGGTTGGCGGTGCCACCTGATCGCGAATGGCCAGCACACTGAAAATTGCCTCAACTGCACCAGCGGCGCCCAGCAGGTGACCAATCATGGATTTGGTAGAACTTACCGCCACCTGATCTACTGCAGAGCCCATAACTGACTTAACTGCCTGGCATTCAGCCTTATCACCCGCGGGAGTAGAAGTACCATGGGCATTGATGTAGTTAATCAATTCCAGGGGGATATTGGCATCGAGAATTGCATTGCGCATAGAAGCCGCAGCGCCTGAGCCATCTTCTGGTGGCGAGGTCATGTGGTAGGCGTCGCCGCTCATACCAAAGCCGATCAACTCGGCGTAAATCTTGGCACCGCGCGCTTTGGCGTGTTCGTACTCTTCGAGAATCAGCACACCGGCACCATCGCCCAGCACAAAACCATCGCGGTCTTTATCCCAAGGGCGACTAGCCGCCTGTGGATTGTCGTTGCGGGTAGACAGAGCGCGAGCCGCAGCGAAGCCGCCCAAGCCGAGCGGCGTAGTGGCCATCTCTGCGCCCCCGGCCACCATCACATCGGCATCGCCGTACTGAATCATACGCGCCGCAAAACCGATACTGTGAGTACCGGTAGTACAGGCAGTAGTAATGGCAACGTTAGGCCCACGCAGGCCGTACATAATAGAGAGGTTGCCAGAAATCATATTGATAATGGCGCTGGGCACAAAGAAAGGCGAAATACGACGCGGGCCCTTGTGCTCAAGGGTGGTAGCACCCTCTTCAATAGTGCCGATACCACCAATGCCGGAACCAATCGAAACACCAATACGACCGGCGTTGGCTTCGGTAATTTCCAGGCCGGAATCACGAATTGCCTGGATACCAGCAACCATGCCGTACTGAATGAAAGGGTCCATTTTGCGGGCTTCTTTACCCGGAAAATAGTCTTCCACATTGAGGTTTTTAACCGAGGCACTGAATTGAGTAGTAAACGCGGACGCATCAAACGAACTAATAGTCGCTATTCCGCTTTTGCCGTTGACTATGCCATGCCATGTATCAGCAACTGTATTGCCGAGGGAACTGATCATACCCAGACCAGTGACAACAACTCTTCTGCGCGACACCTTAAGGTTTCTCCTAAAAGAGATAGAGACGAATCACCCATTGCATTCATGGTTAAGTTTAGAAGCTTAAACGCAGGAAAGACGCGCCGGATGTGCCTTTAAGTCAATTTTTCTCAACTTGCAGGCAAAAGAAAAAGCCGTACTATTTTGCAATAATACGGCTTTTTGAAATTACCGAGTCAGCTCGATTGAAGCTTACGCCAGGTTGGCGTTGATGTAATCGATAGCCAGCTGAACAGTGGTGATCTTCTCAGCTTCTTCATCTGGAATTTCAGTTTCGAATTCTTCTTCGAGAGCCATTACCAACTCTACGGTATCCAAAGAATCAGCGCCCAGATCTTCGACGAAAGAAGCTTCGTTTTTAACTTCTTCTTCTTTCACACCCAGTTGCTCAGCAACGATCTTTTTTACGCGTTCTTCAATGCTACTCATGATGTTATGTAACTCCTAGTGGTTGTATAAACGAAAACACCTAATTTACTTGAGCCGACACCAGCAGCTCTGTGGGGTGTTTCGGTCAAAATCGACCGGCATTTTACATCTATTTTGCTGGACGTGTAATGCCGGAAATTAAAAAAATTGCTGTTTTGATAATCTTTGGC
>CBIMZH010000606.1:0-2232 GCA_966248255.1 uncultured Cellvibrio sp. | reverse complement strand
CGCGAGGCAGTATTGGCGCAGTCGCCAACAATACTGTAAACAAAATGGCCGCCGCCGCCGGCGTGGCCGACAAAAACTTCGCCATCGGCAATACCCACGCGCAATTTACCTTTTAAGCCGCGCTGCAAATTAAATTTGGCGATGGCTTTGCACGCGGCAAGTGCGGCCACTATAGGCAGGTGATGCAGGCGCGGGTCATCGCGCGCGCCTGTCCAGGCACACATAATGGCATCGGCGCGAAACTCGGTAATATTGACCCCCTGTTCTTTTAGCGGTTGGGCCAGGGTTTCAAAATATTCGTTAAGAAAAATGGCCAGCTCGCCCGGCGACATGGTTTCCGCCAGCGTGGAAAAGCCAGCCATATCGGTTGCCAAGCAGGTGCTATAGGTCACCTTGTTCAGCACCTGCGCGGCCTGCTCCGCATCTACCGACATCTGTTGGGAAACGTCCTCGGGCAAATAAAGGCGAAGCGCATCGCTGATGCTGCGCGCGCGTTTGCGCTGCAGCCGGTACTGGGCAAATAAACCCAGGGTCAGGGTTAGCGGCAGTTGCACCAGCAGCGGCGTCGCCAGTGGCCACCAGCTGTGCTGCTGGGCAAAATTCCATTGGGCTGCAAATAAAAAAACTCCACCAACGAGCAGTGACAGCGGCAAGCCCCAGGTGGCGGGCATTAAATAACTGAGCAGGCCCAGCAGCAAACCAAACGCGAACAGCAGCGAAAGGCTGGCCAGTGCACCCAGCGGCTGCAGGGATTCATTCCTGAGTAAATTGCCCAGTGCAGTAGCGGCAATTTCCACTCCACTTAGGTCTACGCCATTGTCCTGGGTGAAGACGGTGTAAAAGCGATCCGGTTGGCCAGGGTCAAATAAATCCGAGTAACCGACAAAGACAATCTTGCCGCGAAAATCCAAAGCGCCGGGCGGCAGGTTCGGGTCTTCGCCGAGAATTACCGATTGATAGGGCACATTTAAAATGCTGCCCGGGCCGCCGTAAAAATTAAGAAAGCGCACATTGCTGCCGGCGTAGAGATGCACCAGCGCCCATAGCAGTTGTCGCTGGGCGCTGGGTAATTGTTGGCCATAGCTTTGCGCCTGCTGCAGTGCGGGTTGCAAATTATTTTCCAGCCGCTCGCGCTGGGCGAGCATCCAGTCTTTAAGTTGCTGCGCCTGGCTGCTGCCTGGCACACGGGTAACAGTTGAAAATAGTTTCGTCTGCTGCAACTGCTCGGCGAGAATTTTTTTGGCGTAAAGCTGCAGACCCACCACCGGCATAGTGGGCGAGTCGCTGGCGCTGGATTTAAAACTCCAGAATCTGTCTACACCGGCATCGATTTTGGGCAGGGGAAAGGGGCCAAGGCCAGCGGCAGCCTGGGCAAACGCGGGCAGTGGTGGATCGCGATTTTCTATCCAGATAGAACCCTGATGGCGCCCCTGGGCATCTTCCACTGGCTGCATGCGGCCATCCAGATGTTCAAACAGCACCACATTGCCGGCGCGGGCAACTGCCTGGGCGAACGCGGCATCCGCCTCAGGATTTTTTGCCTGGCGAAAATCCATGTCAAAAATAATTACCGCCGCACCCGCGGCGCTGAGTTTGTCGACCAATTGCGCGTGAATAGAGCGCGGCCATTCGCGCGGTAATTCACCCAGACCCAATTTATCGCCGGTGCGATTATTAATGCCCACCACAACTAGCTGCGGCGGTGGGCTTAGTGCGCCGCGCAAATGAAAGAGCGCATAAAGCCCTGGGCCGGTTTCCAACTTTTGATAAAAAGGCGTGAGCGCAAACAAGCCACCCAGGGTGCCCATGGCTAAACCGAAAATAATTCCGCGTCGCCAATTACCCATGGCCTGACTCAGCGGCCAGGGTGACTGGAAATGTTAAAGCTCATCTTTCGCTTCACGCCTTTACACCTTGTGTTAATGCTTAGGGGGCGACATTCATGCAGGTGTAAACCTGGCCTTTAACCACTGTGCCATCGCTATTGCGCAATGGGTTGCTAATGGAGCAGACAGATTTTTCCACCAGCGCCGGGCTGGCCTCTATGGTGGGTTTCATCGCATCGTCGAAGCAGGGTTCGCTGTCAGTTTTGACATCGCCGGTGCACAGGTAGTATTTCAAATTGATGCTAAAGGTAACTGCTACTTCGGAATCCGGCAGGAAAGTCCAATTGGGATTTACACAGGTAAATGGCCCGGGAATTTCAGTGGCATCCAGCACCCGCGCCTTGCC
>CBIMZH010000605.1:0-2242 GCA_966248255.1 uncultured Cellvibrio sp. | reverse complement strand
CAGCAGATACATATCTGCGGCGCGGCGGTCGATGCGCAGGCCGCGCTCGGCGGTGGCTATGGCGGCCTGGTAATCGCGCGCCTGGTATTGGCTGCGGCCGAGGTTGGTCAGGCTGATAATCGCCGGGCTGGGCAACACCACCGCTGGCTGCTGCACTTCTGGCACAGGCGCAGGCACAACTTCAACTGGCGGAGTTGTTGGCTGGGGTTGCGGGTAGCGGGTTTCGCTGCTTTGCGGGCTGGGTTCGGGGTAATAGGTTGCAGTGGCGCAACCGCCCATGACCAGGCTGAGCAGGCAGGGCAAGAGTAGTTTGTGATACATCGTGAATCTCTGTTGGGATCAATCTTTAGGGGCAGCAGCGGCCTTGAGCAGGCGCGCTATCTCCTTCCACAGGGCGAGATAAGCGTGGGCGGCGCGGCTGCGCTGATTGTAACTGGTTAGCGGCGCGCGGCGCAGTCCCATTTGCTCCACCGCGGCGTCGGCGGGGATCCAGGTTTTAAGCATGGGCACCGGCATTTGCTTGATGTTGTCCACCGCCTCGCGATGCAGGCCGCGGCGCATATCCACCTGATTAAAAAAGCCAAAGATGCGCTCGGGCGCGGCCTTTTTGCCCTGCAGAAACTCCATCACCTGCTCCATAGCGCGAATCGACAGGGGGCTGGGGATCATCGGAATCAGCAGAATATCCACTTCCATCAACAGCTGCTCGACGCTGGGCGAGAGTGTGGGCGGGAAGTCGAAGATGAGTACATCGGCCTTGTCGGCCAGGGGTTTGAGCAGTTGTTTAAAAAACTTTTTACCGCCGGAGATCTCATCAAACTCGGCGTCCAGGCTGCGCAGGCTCAAATCAGCCGGGATAAGTGACAGCCGTGGATAAGGGCTGTAAAGCTCCATTTCGCCTATGGCTTTGCCTTTGCTAAACAACTTGATGGCCTTGCTCTCGTCCGCCTGCTGCTGGCAAAACCAGCTGGCCGCCGCCTGCGGGTCCAGGTCCCAGAGGATCACATTTTTTTTGGCAAGGGTGGCGAGATAGGCCATGTTCACCGCGGTGGTGGTTTTGCCTACGCCGCCCTTGAGGTTGTAAAACGCGATTTTAATCATGCTTGGCTCGCTTATAGTAGGGATTATCCATAACTGCTCTGAGCCCTTTCCTTGTAGCATTTTTAAGCGAATGATTCAAAATTTATCCGCCAAATGCCAACAGCCAGGCGTTGTAAAAGGCCAAGCAGCCAGCGGCTTGATCAGGCTAAAATGCCGCCTTATTTTCCGAGCGCCCAGCCATGTCCGAAACTACCAGCAGCAGCCATCACGCCTACCAAGCCCTGACCCCGGACCTGGTGTTGGACGCCGTAGAGGCCTGCGGCTATCTCAGCGATGCGCGCATACTGGCGCTCAATAGCTACGAGAACCGCGTTTACCAGGTGGGTATTGAAGGCGCGTCGCCCTTGATCGCCAAGTTTTACCGCCCCGGCCGCTGGACTGATGCGCAGATAATCGAAGAGCACGAGTTTTCCGCCGCGCTTAAAGAGCTGGATATTTCCGTGGTGCCACCGCTGGCCGATGATCAGGGGCAGACGCTGCGCGAGTATCAGTGCTTCAGGTTTGCCCTCTACCCGCGCCAGGGCGGCCATGCGCCCAACCTGGATGACTTTGATGCGCTGCTCAGCCTGGGCCGCACCCTGGGCCGTATGCATGCGCTGGGTAAAGCCAGGCCGTTTAAGCATCGTCCGGCGCTGGATATCGCCAGCTTTGGCGAGGAGAGCTACAGCTTTTTGCTCGATAACGACTTTATTCCCGCCGGCCTGCGCGAGTCCTATCGCACCCTGGGCGCCGACCTGCTCAAGAGCTGCAAGGCGATATTCGCGCGGGTTAACTACAGCCCTATTCGCCTCCATGGCGACTGCCACCCAGGCAATATTCTCTGGCGCGATGATGTGCCGCACTTCGTCGACTTTGACGATGCGCGCATGGGCCCGGCAGTGCAGGATTTGTGGATGCTGCTCAATGGCGAGCGCGAGCAGCAAACCGCCCAGCTGAGCGAACTGCTGGACGGCTATAGGGAGTTTTGCGATTTTGACCTGGCTGAGCTGCAGTTGATTGAAGCCCTGCGCAGCCTGCGTATCATGCACTACAGCGCCTGGCTGGCGCGGCGCTGGGACGACCCCGCTTTTCCCCGCCACTTCCCCTGGTTTAACACCGAGCGCTACTGGGGCGAGCACATACTGGAGCTGCGCGAGCAGCT
>CBIMZH010000604.1:0-2243 GCA_966248255.1 uncultured Cellvibrio sp. | reverse complement strand
CACTGTGAGCAGTACGCAAACCAGGCTGCGCAGTATGAGCGACAGGCTTTGGCGCTGTTTTACCCACTGGCTCAGCGCCAGCAGCAGCGCCAGGCTCACCCAGAAAAGCGCTACAGCTTGCTCCGCCCAGACGCTATTGGTGACCAGTGTCAGGCTGAGCGCGGCGGGCACACCCCAGACACAACCCAGCCAGAGTCGCTCCAGCCTGGGCCGTGGCTGGCCTGCCTGGGCCTGGCGGCGAAACCAGATATTCATGCCGGTGGCGCAGATAAAGCTCAGCCCCAGGCCTAACAAGGTGTAGAGGATGCGCACCGGCAAGCCGCCGAAATGGCCAAAGTGCAGCCGGTATGTGGAGCCGTACACCTGGGTGCCCAGATCGCCCTCTGGCCAGTTGAGCTGAGCTGTTTGCTCGCCCTGGGCGTTAAATTGATAGGCGTCGTACCACACCAGACGGTCGGGCAAATAAACCCCCAGTTCCAGGGTTTGATTGGCGCTGGCGGGGGCGTGAATCGCCAGGTAGTAAGGCAGCTGATTGGGCTGTTGCTGACTAAAGGCGGCAAGGGTTGGCGCGACCGGCATCAGCGCTTCCAGCTGGTCGCTTGGCTCGGGGTGGGGCAGGTAGAGTTCGCCAGTCAGCTTGCTGGTATCGCCACCAAAAAAGCCCTGGGCGAAGGCCATAGTCAGGGGTTGGCCCAGGCCAATCAGGGCGCCGCTCAGGGCGATCACCAGAATAAACGGGCTGGCCCAAACCCCCAGACGATTGTGCATATCCACCTGGCGCTGACGCTCGCCCCGCTCCAGGCGCAGGGAAAAGGCATTTTTAAACAGCTTGGGGTGGGCGAGCAGGCCGCTGATCACCAGCGCCACCAGCAGCACGCCAATGATGCCCACCAGGGCCATGCCCCAGAGGGCGGGCAGGGTCAGGGCGTAGTGAAGCTGGGTAATAAAGTGGGTCCAGTGATCTTCTGCCGCCGCGCCCAGGCTGGCGTCGGGGTTGACGTAAAACTGCAGCTCTTCACCCTTGAGTTCGCCTCCTACCGACATGCGGGGCGCGTCAACAGTGGGCAGGCCAACCCAGAGATCCTCAAAGCTGTGGGCGTCCGGGTAGCGGGCGACAAAATTATCCAGCGCCTGCTGCACCAGCTGCGGTGAGTCCTGGGTGAATTCGGCCACCTGCGGCTGCTCCCAGCGCTCCAGTTCCGGGTAGTAAATACAAATCACGCCGGTGAGGCACACCAGGTACATAAGCCCGGCGACAAACAAGGCCAGGGCCGAGTGGGCGCTGAGGTTGGCGCGCACCCAGGAGCCGGAAATTTTGCTAGCCATAGACAATCCTCGGGGCAATAAAGCGGAAAAAGTTAAAGCCAATGACTGAGGGTCAGACCCAGCAGGCTGATGCCAGTGAGCCAGGCGGCGGGCTGACGCAGCTGGCGACTGGCGCGGCACCAGAGGATTAACAAGGGCCACAAAAGTAAAACCAGGAGCGCGCTTGCCACCAGACGATTGGCGCTGCTGGACTCCATTTGGCTAAACAGGACAAAGGCAATGGCCAGGGCGGCGCAAAAGCTCAGGCATCCGCTTACCAGCAGCTGCAGCAGGAATCGCCCTAAGCGCTGCAATAGGCGGCGCCATAGATACGTGGACGGGCTGGTGGAGCTAGGGGCGGAGGGCTTGCGGCCAACAGCGGGTTTAGCGCGCGCCACTTCAGCCCCAGTGCTGTTAATTGCCAGGCGCCAGGGCGCAATCAGGATCAGCAACAGCAGCGCACAGGTGCCAAGTAGCAGCGGCGGGATAAAAAAGCCGCGATCACCGCCCATAGCCTGCATCCAGGGCCAGAAAGACACCAGCCACAAGCCCCAGCCAATAGCGAGCAGGGCCCAGGTGCGCTGTGATTGGCGCCAGCCAACGTAAAGCAAAGCCAGGCTGAACAGATCCAGGATCAGGCCCAGGGCACAGAGAGGCGCATCAACGGTGGAGAGGAACCAGGATGTCATAGCAATGGGCAACCAATATCAATTGATAGTAATTGTCATTTGCAGGAGGGTTTAAGTCAACGGCCTTGGCGCAGTTTTCTACCTTGCTGGGCGTTAAAGCATGATCAACTGGCGATCAGGCATGAGGTTCGCGCGGGTGACGCGGCGGCTGCGCCTGGTATTGGCGGTGAAAGCGCCAGCGGTAGTAGCGGCGTTTGGCGGCCTTGCGCCAGAAGTGCGCGGGGAACAATAACAACAGGCCCAGCCCGA
>CBIMZH010000603.1:0-2251 GCA_966248255.1 uncultured Cellvibrio sp. | reverse complement strand
TTACACAGGTAAATGGCCCGGGAATTTCAGTGGCATCCAGCACCCGCGCCTTGCCCTTGCCTTCCAGGTTGGCGGCGGTGAGTGTGGCTGTCTGGCTGATACTGCGCTGGCCGGCGCTGCCGGGGGCCACGTTAAAATTGTTGGGGTTAAGGCAGAGGTATTGCACCGAGTTTATGCTGTAGTCGTAAAACAGCAGCGCGGGCTTTTTATCCAGATTGCCCACCCCGGTAATATAGATATCGCTATCAATACTGCCGATGGAAAATGTTTTGTTGGCAAAGGTGAGGGCCAGGGCATTAAAGCTTAGGCTGGCTGTTAACAAAATTAATAGCTGTAAAACTTTCATAGTTTGCTCCGCTGTAATCTGTGGTTAGGTAAATCACGCGAGTGTTCAAGTGTTGTTCCCACATATTTATGGTCTTGCTCAGGGCAGGTTTAGTGTCAACTTAATAAAAATATTACGCTCGGGTTGAATATGGGCATTGCTTAAATCGATTTCGAAATACTGGTAGTTTTTGTCAAAAATATTATTGAGGTTGAGCGATAGTGAACCCAGCCGCCGCGGCAGCAAATAATTTAGCGCTGCATCAGTCAGCCAGATGCTGTCTTTGCCAGGATTCATTTGATCGCCCAACACGCCGGTAAACTCACCTTGCTGTTCAATGTGGGTGAGGGTTAGGCTCAGATCAAAACCGCCGCCAGCAAAATAGCGCAGCTGTAGCGGTGCGCGCTTGCTGGTTAGGTTCGTTGCGCCCTGCTGCGGGTCGCGCAGATATTCTTCATAGAAATATTTGGCGCTGAGGGATAGGGAACTGCTCGGCGTCCAGAGCAGATAGGCGCTGGCCATCTTGTCCTCCCAGGGCACATCTATGGTTTCGCCATTGGGGCCAAGGCCGTATTGGGGCACACTGATATCGCGGTAAAAATATTCCAGCCCGGCAAAAACTTTGGACGATATTTTTTGATCCAGGGCGAGGCCATAGTCGTCGGCTTCGGTTAAATCAAAATCATCAAAAAATTGGTTAAAGCCAGCGACCTGGGTTGGCTCCAGGGTTTGATTGCTGGACAGGGTGCGCCTCAGGGTGGAGAAGGCGGCGGCGCGCAGAGTCGTGGCTGCCACCGGGTTCCACACCAACCCGAATTTGGGGTTGAGTTTGTGTTTATCTTGCAAACCAAAATCACCGCTGACCTGATCGGCGCTTAAGCCCAGGGTGAGGTTCATTTGCGGCAGCAGATCCACCCGGCCATAGGCATAGGCGTTAAGATGTTTTATCTCATAGGGCGAGGAATCAAATACTGAATCCACACCCACATCGGGGATATAGGGCGGGTAGACATAAAGTGTGGAGTCGACATGGGCATCTGTATCAAAGTAGCCAATACCCGTGCTCAGGTTCCAGCGCTCGCGCTGCAGCAGATGTTGAATTTCTACCGCTTGGTTTTTTTCCGGCTGCCACAGATCCACCGCGCTAATAACATTTACTTCGGGTTCCGGCCACTGCTCATCCACCAGGCTGGAATCTGCTTTTTGATACTGGATATAGCCGAGCAGTGTTGAGCCGGGGGCGAAATCCATATGGCCGCCCAGGCGCAGCAATTTTCGCTCTAGCTGATTGTCCTGGCCTGGAAAAAAATCCTCGGCGAAAAAGCGCTGGGCCAGATCGCCGTAACGGGTTTTGCGGTAGCGGTACTCCAGTTGCACGCTGGCGCTGGAGGAAAGTTCGCTTTGCAATAACAAGCTGGCGATATCGTCATCCTGAAAGGCGTTGCTGCGCCAGCCGTCGGTTTCAAAATGGCTGAGGCCGAGGCTGGCGGAGACCTGGCCGCTAATGCCGCTGAACACTGCCTCTTCGCCCTGGGTGTCGTTGCTACCGCCCAGGCCGCTGAGCAGCAAATTCATACCATCGCGATTAAACAGCGAGTTGTATTCGTTAAACGACATTTTGGCCGGGCCGCTGCTGGCCAGTAAAAACAAATCGCTCTCGCCCAGGCTGGGCAATTGCGGCGCGCTGTTAACCGGCTGCAGCAACTGGGCTTGCAGCAGCTCGCTCACCCGCGCAATTTCGTGGCGCGGTTTAGCGGCATAGCTGTCGGCCAGCAACCGGTGCGCAGAAAAATTGCCCGGGTCTATGGCGACCGACTTCCAACCTTCTACCAGGGCCAATTCCTCAAAACCCACGGCGCTGTAAATATTACCCAGGCTGGCACTGCGCGCGGCCAGGTCGCTGTCGAGCAGCAGCCGCGAGCGATA
>CBIMZH010000602.1:0-2255 GCA_966248255.1 uncultured Cellvibrio sp. | reverse complement strand
CACCTGACCCAGGTCGATAGTCTCCACATCCAGCCGCTGCAGCAGGGCTTTTATCGCGTAGCGGTTGCTGTCGTAAATTTGCCCAGGCGCCAGCGGCATGCCTGGCGCGATTAATTCATCGCCGGTGGAAATAAGCGCAACCCGCGGCCGTTTAATAACCTGCAGGTGGGATACCCCCAGGGATGCGGCCAGGCCTATATCCAGTGCGCTTATGCGCTGGCCCTTGGCCAGCACTTGGCTGCCCTGGAGTATGTCCTCACCGGCGCAGCGAATATTTTCGCCTTCACCGGGGCTGCGCTTGAGTTGGATGGCATCGCTAAACGCCTCCACCTGCTCCTGCATAATCACCCGGTCGGCACCGGCGGGAATAGGCGCGCCTGTGGTAATGCGCAGCGCCTGGCCCGGCGTTAATTCGCCGGCAAAAGGGTGACCGGCCAGCGCCTGGCCTATAACTGGCAGCCGCTCGCCAGTTGCGCAATCCCCGCAGAGGGCATAGCCATCCATCGCCGAGTTGTCCTGTGGCGGCACAGCTATAGGCGAGACCAGCGCCTCGGCCAGCACCCGGTCCAGGCATTCGCTTAGCGCCAGGCTTTGGCTGGCTGTGAGCGGTGCAATTTGGCGCAGCATTTGCGCCAGTGCATCCTCAAGTGGCAGCAACTCGGGTTTGGCGCAGGCATCCAGGGTCATGGTTTAAATCTCGGGCAAATTGGGTTGAGAGTGTGATTAAGTGCTTCGTCAAAAATTGCATGATACCCAAAAGCACCTTTGCTTTAGCGATAAAAATTTTCCTGCTTGATGCCGACTTATTCCGCTGGGATGAATCAGGTGCAAACAACCCATATTTGGGCGCAGTAAAAAATAATTGCTTTATAAGTGCGCAAAGTTTTTACCTGGGCGCTGTTTAATTTTGCACTGAGTCGAAAAATTACGGCATTCAATCTGTGCCAGACGACAAGATTTTGCCTTGGTCTTTAAGCTGTAATGGCCGATCTATAAGCTGCCACAACTCTATAGGCTGTGATTAAACACTGGGCAAAATTTTGCCCGGCAATTTTAACGGCAAAAAACGGCTGATCATTGACTGGCTTACAATTTGCTAACTAAATCATCAGCAGTATGAATTTAAAAAAACGGCTTGGTTGTCGTGTGAGTTTGCGCAATAAATCCAGGTGCACGGATTTTTGTGCGCGCAGCTAAGTAGATTGGCAAAACTGTGCTAAACCCTAAAAACCACCTTGGTTTCAGCTGCGCGCTGAAGCTTGTCTACCCAAGTGCACACAAAGCGTTTTATTTTTTTGCGTTATAACTGTGACACTTTTTTGAAGCCTGATTAATTTAATCTAATGGCTGCTTGAGCTGATTCTGCACCCCAAAAAAGGACTATTTGGCTTGTCGCGTTATTAATTTTCCGAGATTTGCTTAGCAAGAGGACTTTGTATTATGAATTCTGTCGCGCCTAAAACCGCTAATCCGCAACTCACTTTTACTGCCGACTGGCAGCATCTTATCCAGGGCAATCTGCTGCCGGGCAAAGTCAAATTGCGCTACGACCTGCAGCGTCTTCCCGGTGAGGCTGAAACTGTCGAAGCCGATGTGGAGGTGTTTGCGCGTTTTCTGCCCGAGGGTGCTCTGTGGAGCAACCCGCTCAAGCCAGAGAAAAAATCCACCGCCAAAAAGAAAAACGGCGATGGCCCCTATGCCGTAGTTGACCTGACTATTCCCGCCGACTGCGAGGAGTTTGAACTCTGGTTTGCGCGCCAGCTGCCCAATGGCGAAACCCTCTACGACAGTAACTTTGGCAAGAATTACCGCCAGCGTTTTGCCGCGCTGGATCTGGATATCAGCAAAGCGGCCATCACTCGCTCCAAGGCGAAAAAGCCGGTCAGCGACAGCTTTGCGGTAGAGATAAAAACCAACCCCAAAATTGAGGCGGTCACCCTCGAGTGCGCCTGGGAGCTGGAAGGTGAAACCCAGCAGCTGAGCCTGCCGCTGGAGCTGAAGGCGGAAAAGAAAACCGCCAAAACCTGGAAGATGCCGGAAGCCAAGATCGCCATTCCCTGCGGCGCCTCTGTGGCCTATGGCTTTACCTATTACATCCACGGCCACAAATACAGCGACGACAATACCGGGCTCAGCTATTTAGCTGAATAAATAGCTATTTAGCTGTTGTACCTAAATGCCATGCTCCGGGCGCGGCTAGGCCGCGCCTGTCTGCGCAGATATGTATAATTCGCCTTTTTGCGCGAAAGATAAAC
>CBIMZH010000601.1:0-2265 GCA_966248255.1 uncultured Cellvibrio sp. | reverse complement strand
ATGCTGGATTGCAGTTGCCCGTCGCTCAGGCTGCGCTTTTGCAATACGCCATTATCTAACGCGTAAACACTGCTGCCTTGAATCACCGCCTGTTCACTAAAGTTGGAACTGATTTCCCAGGCAATATTTTGCTTGCTGAGGTCAAAACAGATTAAGCGACCATCGTGAATTGCGACCACCTTGTCACCGGCAACCACCGGGGCTTGGGACATGCTCCAGCCGGTCCAATCAAAGTTCGTATCGGCAATGGTAAAAATATCTTCGCCGCTGGTGCGATCAGCAACATTTAAACCGGGTGAATATTCACCGGTATAAGCGATCACATAATTTTCGGTAACTGCCGGGGTAAAGCCATCGTATTGATTGAGTGTGCGCCACCAAAGTTGCTCGCCACTGCTGTTGTCCATGGCATAAAGGCCGCCGTAATAGCCACCGCCAAAATAGACTCCATTGGCATAGGGGGTTGGGGCATAAAACTGGTTGAACTGATTGTTTATGTTGGTTTTGGCAAGTTGCTCGCCGGTCTTTGCATCAAAAATCCAAAACTTATCGCTGGATTCCAGATAAACCCGGCCATCGCTATAGGCGGGAGGATTACTGGTAGTTACCTGGCGCTGCCACAGGATATCGCCGCTATCGGCACTTAGGGCGTAAAGTTTGCCGCCGCTATTAAAAAACAAATAACCGTCACCCGCGGCGCCCTGGCTCAGATTGGTGAGGGTCAGGGTTTTCGTCCAGCGCTGGGTAAAATTTTGCTTGTCCAGGCTAATATCAATTTGCGCATTGTGACTGGCATTGCCCTGAAACGTTGGCCAGGCGGGAATGGCTGCGCCCAAGGGCGTGGTGTCGGCATTGTCGCCAGTGCCATCGCCATCTGTGTCTTTGGTTTCGCTGGCGTCATTGGGGAAGGCGTCGGCGTTATCGCCCACGCCGTCGCCGTCGCTGTCTTTGCTTTCGCTGGCGTCATTGGGGAAGGCATCGCCATTGTCGCCTACGCCGTCGCCATCGGAGTCTTTCCACTCTTTGGGATCATTGGGGAAGGCATCCTGGGTATCGGGATGACCATCTTTATCTGTGTCCAAGGGGGCGCTGCTGGAGCTGGCGGTGCCGCCACCTCCGCCGCCACCACAGGCAAAAAGCGTAGAGCTCAGTGTAATTACAAGAAGTAGCCGGAAAAAAATTCCAGACATAATTAACCCCTTCCATAAGGAAATAGTATTTATTTTTAAAGTGGGATATCAGGGCGAGGTGTTGCTGGGAGAGAGGACGCACCTACCTGTATCGTCGCGCCGCGATCTTATCACGGCCGTTTAAAAGTTGGTTGTTTTGACGCCAATTGTGCAAAAATATTGCAAGTATTTTATGCCCTCTTGGGGGTGTTATTTTTATTAGTAAAAGTTCAGGCCGCCAAAAACGCCGCTGCTGCCGCTTGCGGTTGTCTCCTTGGGTGTAATTTGCTTACTATGGCGGCGGGCTTTAAGGGCGCCCGCCTCGCGAAAGCATTTGCACCTTTACGCAAGCTTCCAGCTTGCATACCTCTCCCGGCCAAGAGCGAGTAGGCCATAGCTTTATTGGAGCCGGTATGCACACCTCTGCATCTACTACCTCAAACACTTCGCTTCACTGCAATACCCGGGCGCCAGACAAGGCCCCTGCCCTGACCCTGGTAAGCCAGTTGGCGAAACAATTGCACCGCGCTGCGCGCGCCGACGAGCTGGCGATTTGCCTGCCAGTACTGCGTCGCCTGCTGGCCAGCCAGGTACTGGTCAATATCAGCCTGGCGCAACTGCAGCGCCGGCGCAGCCTGGTGCAGCGCAAGCATCTGCTGCAACTGCTGGCGCGCGAAGCTGGCGCCGCCTCCTGGGAGGCCTATCGCACCCAGTTGCTCACTATGCCCGCGGAACAGCTGGGTCATTTTGATCTGCTCAAGCGCGAGCTGGGCTATCCCAACCTCTGGTTTGCCGACCTGGCCAGCGCCCAGGCCTATGTGCGCGAGCAGGGCGGCCGCGCCCTGGCGGTGGGCAACCAGGCGGTGGTGTTGGTTGCCCAACACTAAGCTGGGGTTTTAACCTCCACTTATAAAAAAGCCCGCAATAGCGGGCTTTTTTATGGTAGCTGTGTGCTGAGTGAAGCTAAGCCTGGGCGAGAAAATCAGGCCTGCGCCAGATAGCCGGCACAGCTGTCCACTTCGCTGGCGGAGCCGAGAATAATCGCCACCCGCTCATGCAGATCGCTGGGTTCTATATCCAGGATGCGCTGGCTTTC
>CBIMZH010000600.1:0-2268 GCA_966248255.1 uncultured Cellvibrio sp. | reverse complement strand
TACCAGAGAAGGACGCAATACCGGCCACCTCAGATACGATTGGGTGAGTGTGCGGATCCCACTTGGCCACAATCTGACCACCCTTAACCGCTTCGCCGTCCTTAACACTGATAACAGCACCATAAGGAATCTTGTAACGCTCGCGCTCGCGACCACTACCGTCGGCAATAGCCAGTTCGCCGGAGCGGGATACAGCTACCAGGTTGCCCGCAGGGTTGGTTACCACCTTAACGTTCAACAGGCGCACAGTACCTTCTTGCTTAACCTGAACACTGTCAGCCGCAGAAGCTCGCGATGCCGCACCACCGATGTGGAAGGTACGCATGGTCAGCTGAGTACCTGGCTCACCGATTGACTGAGCAGCGATAACGCCCACAGCTTCACCCGGGTTAACGCGGTGACCACGGGCCAGATCGCGGCCGTAACACATAGAACAGATACCGTTGCGCGACTCACAGGTAATAGGTGAGCGCACCAGAACCTCGTCGATACCCATAGCTTCAACGCGCTCTACCCAGGCTTCGTCGATCATGGTGCCGGCAGGAACCAGAATCTCGTCAGTACCTGGACGGGTGACGTCGCGGGCGATAATACGACCCAGGATACGATCACCCAGAGATTCGATAACGTCACCACCTTCAATTACCGGCGACATGGTCAGACCAGAGTCGGTACCACAATCTTGCAGGGTAACCACCAGGTCTTGCGCAACGTCTACCAGACGGCGAGTCAGGTAACCGGAGTTAGCGGTTTTCAGCGCGGTATCCGCCAGACCCTTACGCGCACCGTGGGTAGAAATAAAGTACTGAAGTACGTTCAGGCCTTCACGGAAGTTCGCTTTAATGGGGGTTTCGATGATCGAGCCGTCTGGACGCGCCATCAGACCACGCATACCGGCCAGCTGACGGATCTGAGCTGGCGAGCCACGCGCACCTGAGTCGGCGTACATGTATACCGAGTTGAAAGAAGCCTGCTGCTCTTCCTGACCTTCGCGGTTGATGACGGTCTCTTTAGAGATACCTTCCATCATCGACTTGGCAACCAGGTCGTTGGCACGAGACCAGATATCGATAACCTTGTTGTACTTCTCACCCTGGGTTACCAGACCTGAGGCGTACTGGGTTTCAATTTCTTTAACTTCAGCATCAGCGCGGGCAATGATGTCTGCCTTGGCAGCGGGAATGGTGAAGTCGTTTACGCCGATAGATGAACCAGACTTGGTTGAGAAGTCATAGCCCATGTACATCAGGCGGTCAGCAAAAATTACGGTAGCTTTCAGGCCTACTACGCGGTAGCAGTAGTTGATAACCGCAGAAATTGCCTTTTTAACCATGGGGCGGTTGATCATTTCCAGCGGAATACCGGCAGGAACGATTTCCCACAGAATTACACGACCCACGGTAGTTTGTACCAGTTTGGTCTCGGTAGTTCTTTCGCCTTCAGCGCCGATCAGGGTCTCGTTCAGACGCACTTTAATACGCGCCTGCAGATCAACCTGCTTGGAGTAGTAAGCGCGCGATACTTCTTTAGTATCGGCAAATACCATGCCCTCGCCCTTGGCGTTGATACGCTCACGGGTCATCCAGTACAAGCCAAGTACCACGTCCTGAGAAGGAACGATAATTGGCTCACCAGACGCTGGTGACAGAATGTTGTTGGTGGACATCATCAGCGCACGGGCTTCCAACTGAGCTTCAATAGTCAGCGGAACGTGAACAGCCATCTGGTCACCGTCGAAGTCGGCGTTATAGGCAGAACACACCAGTGGGTGCAACTGAATCGCTTTACCTTCAATCAGCACAGGTTCAAACGCCTGGATACCCAGACGGTGAAGGGTTGGTGCACGGTTGAGCAGTACGGGGTGCTCGCGAATGACTTCGTCGAGAATGTCCCATACCACAGCCTCTTCGCGCTCTACCATTTTCTTTGCAGCTTTGATGGTAGTGGCCAGGCCACGCAGTTCCAGCTTGCTGAAAATAAAGGGCTTGAACAGTTCCAGCGCCATTTTCTTGGGCAGACCGCACTGGTGCAGACGCAGGGTTGGACCTACCACGATCACCGAACGGCCGGAGTAGTCCACGCGCTTACCCAGCAGGTTCTGACGGAAACGACCCTGCTTACCTTTGATCATGTCAGCCAGTGACTTGAGCGGACGCTTGTTGGAGCCAGTGATGGCGCGACCGCGACGACCGTTGTCCAACAGGGCATCGACCGCTTCTTGCAGCATACGCTTTTCGTTGCGCACGATAATGTCGGGCGCGTTCAGGT
>CBIMZH010000599.1:0-2281 GCA_966248255.1 uncultured Cellvibrio sp. | reverse complement strand
CAGTGGAGAGGAGTTAAAGGAGTTTTTTACTCTATCCAGCGCATCGATTAAATCTTTATGGCCCACCGCCAGGCCCACGCGCATGCCCGCCAGGGAGCGGGATTTGGACAGGGTCTGCACCACCAGCAGGTTGGGGTATTTGTCCACCAGCTTGATTGCCGTCTCGCCGCCAAAGTCGATATAGGCTTCATCCACTACTACCACAGATTCAGTATTGCGCTGCAGCAGAGCTTCAATGGCCGCCAGGGGTTCACCTATGGCAGTAGGGGCATTGGGGTTGGGGAAAATAATGCCGCCGTTGTCACTGGGGTAGTCGGCAAAGTTGATGCTGTAATCCTCTGCCAAAGGAATAGTGCGCGACTCTATGCCAAATAATTTGCAGTAAACCGGATAAAAACTGTAGGTAATATCCGGGTAAAGCAGCGGCTTATCCTGCTGGAAAAACGCCATAAACAACAGCGCCAGCACTTCGTCCGAGCCGTTGCCGACAAACACCTGTTCATTGTTAACGCCATAGTAGTTGGCGATGGTGTCTTTCAGCTTTTTGGAGTTGGGGTCCGGGTACAGGCGCAGCCGATTTATGGCGTCATGGGTCATCAAATCGATCACTTTGGGCGAGGGCGGGTAGGGGCTCTCGTTGGTGTTCAATTTGATCAGACCATCAATCTGGGGTTGCTCGCCGGGCACATAGGGCTCCAGCTCACGCACCACCTGACTCCAATACTTCGACATAACTGCGCCTCTTTAAGCGGGGTTTAACAGGAGCGCGCAGTATACGTGAGCGCCCCGGCGATTGCTCTGCCTGGGCGCACCTCGACTTAATTTCCTCTGCTTATTCCGGGCTTAGTAACCCACAGTAAAGCGTTTTTGCGGGTGCTGGGGGTGTTCAATTTCGTCCACCAGAGCAACCGCAAAGTCCTGGTTGGAGATACGGCTTTCACCCTGTTCGTTCACTAATAATTGATCGCCACCCAAGCGGAATTTACCGGTGCGCTCACCCGGCTCAATAAACGCCGAGGGCGAGAGATAGGTCCAGTTGAGTTCGCGCTCGCCGCGCAGGGTGATAAGGAAATCCCGCGCTGCCTCGGCGGGGGCCTTCCACTCTGCCGGGAAGTCGGGGCTGGACAGCAGCTCAACCCCTGGCGCCACTTCAAGACTGGCGGCGCCACCGACAACTACCAGGCGGGATACACCTGAGGCCTTAATGGCGGCAATCAGGGCGGCAAAATCGGTATTCAGGTAGTGAAAGGCGAGCACAGCAACATCATGGTTTTGCAGCGCCTGGGTCAAGGCTGGCAGGTCTTTAACTTCTAATGCCTTGGCAGTGACACTGGGCAGGGAGGGTACTTTTTCCGGCTGGCGCACCAGCGCCGTGACCTGATGTTGGCGGCTGACCAGCTCGCTAAGAAGATATTCACCGATAAAACCTGTGGCGCCGACTAAAGCAACTTTTTGTATTTGACTCATGACTGTTTCCTCACTGGGGGTTAATTGATTCAGTGAGGTCAGTATCTGCCTGAATGATTGTGCTGATAAGATGGTCAAATTGGTAATCTTTGGGAAGTAAAACTGGACAATTGGAGGGCTTATGGCGAGCTTGGCTGATATCAACTTAAACCGCCTGGTGGTTTTTGCGGCGGTGGTAGAGACAGGTTCAATTACCGCCGCCGCCAAACGCCTGAACCTGGCCAAAACCATGGTCAGCAGCCATATGCAAAAGCTGGAGGCAGAACTGGGCGTGGGTTTGCTGGTGCGTACTACCCGGCGCATGCAGTTGACCCAGGCGGGCGATGATTTTTATCAGGCCTGTCGCCAGATATTGGCCGCCACCGAGGAGGCATTGGCGCAGGCCACCAGTAATACTGAGCAGCTGCGTGGCCGCTTGCGCCTTGCCACCTCCATCGATTTTGGTGCCGCAGTAGTTGCACCCCTGGCGGCCGAGTTGCGCCTGGTTCACCCAGAGCTGCAAATTGAAATACTTGCCAGCGATCAAAAGGTGGACCTGGTGGCCGAAGGCGTCGACCTGGCCATTCGCATGGGCCGCCTGGCGGATTCCAGCCACAAGGCGGCGCTGATTGGCCATTTTGCCGAGTGGCTGGTGGCGCCGCCGGAATTATTTGCCAAAGGCCTACCTGCACATCCACGGGAGCTGGAGGGCTATCCTTTTGTGGGCTTGACCGTGCTACCCAATCCACTTTACTGGACCTTTAGCCAACCGGGGCAGGCCTCCCAAAGTTTGCGCTTTAGTCCGGCGATAATGGCCAATACCGCCCTCGCGGTA
>CBIMZH010000598.1:0-2286 GCA_966248255.1 uncultured Cellvibrio sp. | reverse complement strand
ATTCTGACTGCCATCTACACGCTTGGCCGCCGCCACAGCCTGCACCTCAGCGCCCTGCTCTTTGGCCAACCCAGCCAAACTGCCGCCCGCGCGCAGTTGATTTAGATAACCCTGACCTAATTCGCGAACCATTCCACGAGCTTTTTGCTCAGTCAGATTGGTGGCTATAGACGATTTAACTTCATCCAGAGGACGCAAATGTGCAGCCTGATAATCGGTCTTCTTGATTACTACCACTCGGCTTGAATCCAACTCAATCGGATCACTGCTATCGCCATCCTTAAGTACAGTATCCGAGAAGGCAGCATCTGCAACCAATTTGTTTGCCGCTACCCCCTTACCTCCAGCACGAGAAAATAACCCGGTATTATGAACCTGAAGGTTAAGTTCTTTACCCACTTCCCCCAAGCTATCAGCGCTAAAGGCCTTATCTTTCAGCTCATCAAGCTTGGCAACAAAAATATTTTCCGCTTCCGCGCGCTTAAGCTGATCTTCAATACTGGCTTTTTGCTCATCAAAACTAGGAGCCTTGTCGCCGCGCTCGGAAAGCAGTTTGATAAAGTGCGTGCCCGCATCGGTTTTAACTGGCGCAGACACCTCGCCAACTTTTAAAGCCGCTGCGGCCTGCTCAAATTCTGCCGGGAAGGTATCACCCTTGGTATAACCAAGATTGCCACCCTGCTCTTTGCTTCCTTCATCCTCAGAGAACTCTTTAGCTACAGCAGCAAAATCTGCACCGGAAGCCAGGCTTTCCGAAACCTTTTTGATTTTTTCTGACTCAGAACTATCGATCAAAATATGAGCAACTTCGCGCTCGGGCTGAGCCACGAAGCTCGCCAAACTTTGCTGATATTGCTTTTGAATCTGCTCATCTGTGACCTTCACATCTCGCATTAGCTCGGCAACACTGAGATCTATATAGTCAACAGCCACTTCATCTTGACTGGTGTAAGCCGATGGATTCTTGGCGTACTCAGCCGCAATCTCTTCATCGGACACCTCAATCTCGGCTTTAATTTTGGCCGAAGGAATCAGGAAATAATCAAAATCGCGAGTTTGGTAGCTAAGTGACACCAACTCTTCAAATTCTTTGGGGGTAGCAAATGCACTGGCAGCCATACCCATATGCAATTGGTTTAGCACCATATCGTCCGAAAGCTGTCTGGCAAAGCTTGAATGGTTGTACCCCATACGAGCCAGGGCTTGTTTATACAAGTCCGCATCGAATACGCCATCATTATTTTTGAACGAGGTTGTAATCTGCTCGCTGACAGACGTCTCGCCAACGGCCATGCCGCCATCTTTGGCTGCTTGCGCCAAAACCTGACGACGAATCAAGTTTTGCAACACCGGCTTAGTCAAATACTCGTCAGTCAAAAAATCGGCTGGCACTTGATCGCCGTATCGATTCATCATTTCCTGCTTTTGACGCGCTATTGCTCTAGCCAAATCCACTTTGGAAATGGTCTCGCCATTTACACTTGCCGCCTTATCCGCACTTGGATCCCAATTAAACAATC
This sequence comes from uncultured Cellvibrio sp., assembly GCA_966248255.1. Lineage (GTDB taxonomy): Bacteria > Pseudomonadota > Gammaproteobacteria > Pseudomonadales > Cellvibrionaceae > Cellvibrio. The sequence goes on along the minus strand of CBIMZH010000598.1, from coordinate 766 downwards.
GCTCAACGCCCGCCAAGGCAAACATAATCACCAATGCACCAATTAGGATGAAAGAGATGATGCCGCGGGAATTGTCTCTGAGATGCTGTAACATGGAGAACTCCAAACCAAAACGCGCTTTTTTGCTCGTGTTGTTAAATGCAGATTATTGTTTAGGAAGTTAGGCGAAACTTATTAGATTTATCGCAACTTACATTAAAAAAAAGGCGCACTAAGATGCGCCTTTTTACACTGAGAACTTTTCACTGATAAGCGATAAAGACTCTTAGTTTACAGCGTCTTTTAATGCTTTACCGGCTTTAAAGCCAGGCACTTTAGCCGCTGCAATTTCAATTTCTTTCCCAGTTTGCGGGTTGCGGCCAGTACGGGCAGCACGCTCTTTAACTGCAAAAGTACCGAAACCTACCAGCACAACAGAATCACCTTTTTTCAGGGCATCAGTAATGCTCTCCACTACTGCGTCGAGCGCTCGACCAGCTGCCGCTTTGGGAATATCTGCCGATGCGGCAATGGCTTCAATAAGCTCAGTCTTATTCACACTTAACCCCTTTTAAATAGTTATTTATTCAACAACACAGATCGAACTTCTTCGTGTATGGCCTTCGCCTGTGTTACCAACGCATTAAATTGAACTGCGATTTATACCAACTGAACCCTAGAGGGTCAAGGAAAGCTTTTTACTTTATTCAATTAGGCAGCCTCTCGCATAAAAAACATGCAGAAGCTGCCACCAAAACATGAACCAGTCCACTTATTGATTAATGAG
>CBIMZH010000597.1:0-2291 GCA_966248255.1 uncultured Cellvibrio sp. | reverse complement strand
AACAATATGAAAATCAGTGAATCCTGGTTGCGCGAGTGGGTTAACCCAGCCGTAGATACCGATGAATTAGTGGCGCAGCTGACTATGGCTGGCCTGGAAGTGGATGCCGTAGAAAAACTGGCGGGTGATTTTTGCGGTGTGATCGTGGGTGAGATTATTGCCTGTGAGCAGCACCCAGATGCCGATAAGTTGCGCGTTTGCCAGGTGGCAGGCATGACCGAAGGGCCGGTGCAGGTGGTTTGTGGCGCACCCAATGCTCGTGTGGGTATCAAGATTCCCTTCGCGACTATAGGTGCGCAGTTGCCGGGCGACTTCCAAATTAAAAAGGCCAAGCTGCGCGGTGTTGAGTCCTTCGGCATGCTCTGTGGTCAAACCGAGCTGCAGGCCGGTGAGGATGACTCAGGGGTATGGGAGCTGGCCGCTGATGCCCCTGTAGGCGCCAATCTGCGTGAATACCTCAACCTGGATGACAAGCTGATTGAAATTGATCTGACCCCCAATCGCAGCGACTGCCTAAGCCTTAAGGGCGTAGCGCGTGAAGTGGGTGTGCTTAATCGCGCTGCGGTTGTTGAGCCGAAGATTACAGCTGTCGCGGCAAGCATTACCGATACTCTGCCGGTGTCCTTGAATGCTGGCGAGGCCTGTAGCCGTTATGTCGGCCGGGTCCTGCGAAATATAGATATCACTCGTCCAAGTCCTGCCTGGCTGCAGGATAAGCTTGCCCGCGCTGGCTTGCGCAGCATTGATGCAGTAGTGGATGTCACCAACTATCTGCTGATCGAATTGGGGCAGCCAATGCACGCCTTTGACCTGGAGCGCCTGGAGGGCGGTATCCAGGTGCGTCTGGCGAAGCAGGGCGAGGAGCTGGTGCTGCTCGACGAGCAAAAAATTACCCTTAACGCTAACACTATGGTGATTGCCGACGATGCTCAGGCGCTGGCGATTGCGGGTGTTATGGGCGGCAAATCCAGTGCGGTAAGCGAAACTACCAAGCATCTGTTCCTGGAGAGTGCCTTTTTTAATCCTTTGGCAATTGCTGGCCGCGCGCGTAGCTATGGCTTGCACACAGATTCCTCCCATCGGTTTGAGCGCGGTGTGGACTACCAATTGCAGGTGGATGCGATTGAGCGCGCCACTGAGTTGTTGTTGTCGATTGTGGGTGGTGAGGCTGGCCCGGTAATTCATGTCACCAACGAGCACCTGCCCAAGGTTCGCCGCGTACGCTTGCGCAAGGCGCGTATTCTGAGCGGCTTGAGCCTGGAAATCGCCGATGCGGAAGTTGAAGATATTCTTCAGCGACTGGGTCTCGTGCTTGAGTCCAGTGATGCTGAAGGCTGGACTTTGAGCGTGCCCAGCTACCGCTTTGATATATCCATTGAGGCGGATCTGCTTGAAGAGTTGGCGCGTGTCTACGGCTATAACCGTCTGCCGACTCGCTCTCTGGCCAAGCCGCTGGATATAGAATCTCGCCCGGAGGCCAAGCTGGGTCTGGCTGGCGTGCGTCGCCAGTTGATTTCCCGCGGCTACCAGGAGGCGATCACCTATAGCTTTATTGAGCCAAAACTCTCTGCGCTCTTTGATCCTGAGATCGCCCCCGTCATGCTGCGCAATCCAATCAGTGCGGATATGGCTGCTATGCGCACCAGCATTTTGCCGGGTCTGGTGTCTGTGTTGCGCCACAACCTCAATCGCCAGCAGGACAGGGTGCGTCTGTTTGAAACTGGCTTGCGCTTTGTGCCAACTGATGCGGGTTTGCAACAGGAGCCAATGGTGGCGGGTTTAATCTATGGCAGCCGCTCCCCTGAGTCCTGGGCTAATCAGTCAGATGTTGTTGATTTCTTTGATCTTAAGGGCGATCTGGAATCCTTGATTGCATTGACCGGTAACCAGTCGGCGTTTAGCTTTAAGGCGGCAAAGCACTCTGCCTTACATCCGGGTCAGACGGCCGGAATCTACTTAAACGATGAGCTGCAGGGCTATATTGGTGCGCTTCACCCCAGTCTGCAGCAGCAGTTGGACCTGCCCAAGGTGGCCTTCCTGTTTGAGGTGCGTCAGTCAGCCTTGCTGCAAGGGGCGATTCCGGCGTTTAAACCTTTGTCAAAATTCCCCGAGGTTCGCCGAGATTTGGCGCTAGTTGTCGATAGAAATCTGGCGGTGGAGAGTCTCTTTTCGGCCGTTAAATCTGTCGCCGGTGAGCACCTGGTTAACTTAAAGGTCTTTGACGTTTATGTGGGCAAAGGTATTGATCCACATAGAAAAAGTGTCGCTATGGGGTTGACCTTTCAGCATCC
>CBIMZH010000596.1:0-2295 GCA_966248255.1 uncultured Cellvibrio sp. | reverse complement strand
ACTGAGTCGCATAAAGGCACCGAGGTTTTGCAGCAAGCGCAAACGCTGTTGCAAAATGACGCTCGCTTGAACTATGTCGGCTTTATTGAAGCGGACAGCATTTTTTCAGGCAAGGTGGATGTCATTGTATGCGACGGGTTTCACGGCAATATCGCACTTAAATCCAGCGAGGGTGCGGCGAGATTTATTGCCCAGCAAATATCTGCCGAATTTCGCCAACATATTTCCAGTCGCTTTATGGCGTTTCTCGCCTGGCCAATGTTGAAGCGTTTGCGCACTCAATTGAATCCGGCGCGCTATAATGGCGCGAGCCTTTTAGGGTTAAAAAAAATTGTCATAAAAAGTCATGGTGGTGCTAATGAAAGTGCCTTTGTACAAGCCTTGGCTGTTGCCCGCGAACAGGTGATTCAACAGGTTCCCTTGAAGATTGCGCAGCAGTTTTCTCAGTTTTAAATTTCAACTTTCTTAATTTCAATTAGATAGATTTGATTATGACCCAACAAAATCTTGCGTTTGTTTTTCCGGGGCAGGGCTCCCAAAAAATTGGCATGCTGGCGGAATTGGCGTCTGCCTATCCCGTAGTTCAGGCCACTTTTGCTGAAGCCTCAGAAGTATTGGGCTATGACCTTTGGGCTCTGGTGCAAACTGGTGCCCAGGAGGAAATTAACCTGACCGAGCGCACTCAGCCATTGCTGCTCACTGCCAGTGTTGCCGTTTGGCGTGTGTGGCAGGAAAAACAAGGTGCTCAACCGGCACTTATGGCGGGCCATAGTTTGGGTGAGTGGTCGGCGCTGGTGTGTGCCGGTGTTGTTGCCTTTAAAGATGCAGTAAAGATCGTGCAATTGCGCGGCAAATATATGCAGGAAGCTGTGCCAGCAGGTCAGGGCGCCATGGCGGCCATTATCGGTTTGGACGATGCGTTGATTTTAGAGGCCTGCCAAAAAGCTGCTCAAGGCGAAGTGGTAACCGCAGTTAACTTTAACTCACCTGGCCAGGTAGTAATTGCGGGCACTGCCGCTGCCGTAGAGCGCGCTGGTGCATTGTGTAAAGAAGCTGGCGCCAAACGCGCACTGCCACTGCCGGTGAGTGCACCTTTCCACACAGAATTAATGCGCCCCGCCGCCGAGCGTTTGACCGAGTTGGTGAATGCCACGCAATTCAACGCGCCTGTCACACCTGTGGTGCACAATGTGACTGCGCAAACTGAAGCCGACCCACAAAAGATTAAAGCGCTAATGATCGAGCAGATCTACAGTCCGGTGCGTTGGGTTGAGTGTGTAAACGCTATGGTTGCCAAGGGTATTGGCACCACTGTCGAATGTGGCCCAGGCAAAGTGCTATCTGGCTTAAACAAGCGTATCTCCGGCGATTTAACTACTTTGTCGGTCGAAAAGCCGGAAGAGTTGGATGCAGTATTGGCTGGCGTTTAACCAAGAATTTTTATTTTCAATCTGAATAAGTGAGATAGCTATGAGTCTGCAGGATAAAGTGGCTTTAGTAACTGGCGCCAGTCGCGGTATTGGCGCTGCCATCGCAGAACAATTGGGTAAAGCGGGTGCCATTGTTATTGGTACTGCAACCAGTGCGGCCGGCGCCGAAAAAATCGGTGCGCGTCTGGCGGAGCTGGGTATTCGCGGCGCCGGTAAAGTGCTTAACGTGACTGATGCTGAGTCTGTGGCCAATTTGCTGAAAGAAGTTGGCGACGAATTTGGCGCACCAGCGATTCTGGTTAATAACGCCGGTATCACCAAAGATAACCTGCTGATGCGTATGAGCGATGAAGAGTGGTTTGATGTAATCAATACCAATCTCAGCTCTATCTACCGTCTGAGTAAAGGCGTGCTGCGCGGCATGATGAAGGCTCGCTGGGGTCGCATTATCAATATCAGCTCGGTGGTTGGCTCTATGGGTAACCCGGGGCAATCCAACTATGCGGCAACCAAGGCGGGTGTATCTGGTTTTGCGCGCTCCTTGGCGGCGGAAGTGGGTTCGCGCAACATCACTGTGAATACTGTGGCGCCAGGCTTTATTGATACCGATATGACCAAAGTACTGCCAGAAGAGCAAAAGGCGCAATTGATGGCGCGTATTCCACTGGGTCGTTTAGGCGCGCCAGAGGAAATTGCCGGTGTGGTGGTCTTCCTGGCCAGCGATGCTGGCGCTTATATCTCAGGCGAGACAATTCATGTAAATGGCGGCATGTATATGTCTTAATGGCATATGTGGTCATTATTTATATCGCCAAAGATTATCAAAACAGCAATTTTTTTAATTTCCGGCATTACACGTCCAGCA
>CBIMZH010000595.1:0-2295 GCA_966248255.1 uncultured Cellvibrio sp. | reverse complement strand
GCCAGCAGTAGGTTAATAGTAGCTGGGCTGATAAACCGCCTGACTGTGTCTGGCGCCGAGCAATTGGCTGAGCAATTCGCTGTGCATGGCGAGCAGCTTGCCGTTGCGCTCGTTGAGCTGTTTGGTTTCGCGCACCTGGGTTTCCAGCTGCTGCCAGGCATCGCCCAGGCGCTCTTGCCAGGGGGCGGGGCTGCGCGCGATTAACTGGGTCATCGCCTGAGCGCTAAGCGGCTGACCCTGGTTAAAGGCGCTGAGAATTTTACTGCGCCGCTGAGCGCGGGCACGCACATAGTCGAGCAACAAATTAACCTGCTGGTTAAGCGACTCTATCTCGCTGGCGTGGCGTGCCATAAGCGCTTCATACAAACAGCCCATCAGGCGTTTAAGCGCTTGGTAGTCGAGACAGTCCTGCTGCAGGTCGCGCAGCAGCAAGTCAAATAGTTGCTCGGCGCGGGTCATACATCACTGGCGCGGTGATAGGACAGGAGGCTGCGCGCCAATACCTGTACATCACAGTGGAGTTCGCCGCGGGCCAGGGCCTGCTTGATGGCAGTTACCTGGTCCATATCCACTTCGGGCAGCTCGCGCATAGCCTGTTGCAGATCTTCCAGGCTTGGCTCTGTCTGCTCTGGCTGATTGTTCAGCGCAGTGGCTTTGGCTGCAGCTTTGGGCTCCAGCTTGAGGGTGCTAAGGCTCTCTGCGGAAGCCGAGAAAACCGATGTTGATGGTCTGCTGATTTCCATGATTTGGTCCTGAAATAAGGTGGTCAAAAGTTTAAGGCGACCAGCCTCAGCGGTTACTTAAATCAATTGTGCAAAATTTTTACTGGCCGGGTTTTAGCCGGGCCAGGGGTGCTTAGGCGCGGGCGCGCCACCAGCTCTGGGCGGCCAGGCCGTCCTGAATTTTCTGTTCCTGCTGGCTTAGCTGCTGCTGCCAGAGGCCCATTTTGCTCTCCAGCACCTGGGCGATAATCTTCTCGCTGCGCATGGCCGAGATCAGCTCGGTTTGGATGCGCGCCAGGGTCAGTTCCGCCTGGGCCAGCTCGCGCTGCTGCAAATCCAGCATCCGGTGCAAATTGGCTTTATAGGCCTGCTGATTGTCGCGCTGCAGCGGCGTGGTCATCGGCTGGGTAAAGCTGCACAGGCGGGTGAGGCCGGTAATATTGTTGCGATAGCGCTGGCACAGGTTGCGCTGGTAGTTGATCTGGCCCATCACCTTTTGCACCTGGTTTTCGCGCAGGTTGGCCAAGCGGCCCAGAGTTTCTATTTGCTGTTTCATAAGTCTCTCACTGCCAACCTGGGGCTGGGCGCGTCAAGGGTGATGTTGTTAACGGATGATATTGCCGAGCGCGGCCAGGCTCTGGCTCAGGTTGGCACCCTCGTGGGTGTCCTGGCGCAGCAGCTGCTCTATCGCCGGTGCCAACTGCACCGCCTGGTCGGTTTTTTTGTCCATGCCCGGGGTGTAACCACCGAGCGGGATCAACTCTTTAATCTTCTGGTAATTGGTGTACAGCTCTTTCAGCTGGCGCGCCGCGCCCTGGTGGGGCTTGTCCACCACCTGGCTCATACAGCGGCTGACCGAGGCGGCTATATCTATCGCCGGGTAGTGACCCTGGTCGGCGAGATGGCGCGACAGCACTATGTGGCCGTCAAGAATCGCGCGGGCGCAGTCGACGATTGGGTCCTGCTGGTCATCGCCCTCCGCCAGTACTGTGTAAAGCGCACTCAGGCTGCCGCGGTCGCTCTCGCCATTGCCGGCGCTTTCAACCAGCTCCGGCAACATGCCAAACACCGAGGGCGGATAGCCTTTGGTCGCTGGCGGCTCGCCCAGCGCCAGGGCGATTTCGCGCTGGGCCATGGCGTAGCGGGTGAGAGAATCCACCAGCAGCAAGACATCTTTGCCCTGATCGCGGTAGTAGGCGGCAATGCTGTGGCACAGCTCGGTGGCGCGCATGCGCATCAGCGGCGACTCGTCCGCCGGGGCGACTACCACCACCGCTTTTTTGCGCCCCTCCTCGCCCAGGGCGTGGAAGATAAATTCCTGTACTTCGCGGCCGCGCTCGCCAATCAAACCCACTACCACCACCTCGGCGGCAGTCTGGCGAGTAATCATGCCCAGCAGCACGCTTTTGCCCACACCGCTGCCGGCGAGCAGGCCTACGCGCTGGCCCTTGCCCAGGGTAAGCAGGCTGTTAATGGCGCGCACCCCCACATCCAAAGGCTCGCCCACCGGGCGGCGCTTGAGCGGGTTGACCTTGGGCGTCTGCAGCGGCAGCGGGTCGCGACCGCCGAGGCG
>CBIMZH010000594.1:0-2311 GCA_966248255.1 uncultured Cellvibrio sp. | reverse complement strand
CCCCAGCAGCTCTAGCAGGGTTTCCCGGCGCCCGGCAGATTCGGCGCAAAACAACACCTGGCCAGGGTATTCCATTAAAAAGGCTTCTATGGCAGCCAGTGGGTTTTCCGCCTGGGCGCGAATGGGCAGGCTGGGCGGTATGGCGCTGGGGAAGTTAAAGTGGCCGGCGCGCTCCTCCAGAGTTTGATTGCTAATAAAGGTGCGGCAGCGATTTTTAAGCAGGCCAAAAAGCTCGTCTATGGCGAGGTATATCTGTTTGGGCGGAAGTATCGGGCGGGTGGGGTCTACGCGGCGGTTTTCATAGCGGCGCAGCAGCTCCAGCCAAAAATTCTCGGCGGCTTTTTCGATATCGCCCAGGGCATAAATTTGTGCGCTTTCGGGCAGGTAGTCAAACAAGCTGCTGCAGCTGTCAAAAAACAGGGGCAGGTAGTATTCGATGCCAGGTGGCGATATGCCGGCGCTCACATCCTGATACACGGGGCAGTCTTTCACGCTCACGTCAAAGTACTCCAGCCACTGCTGTTTGAACAGGTTGATACCCGTTTTATGTAGCGGGAACTCCTTGGCGGGCAGCAGCTGGATCTTGTCTACCTTGTCGACGGTTAACTGGGTCTCTGGATCGAAAGTGCGCAGGGTTTCGACTTCGTCGTCAAACAGCTCAATGCGATAGGGCTGTTCGCTGCCCATGGGGAAGATATCAATCAGCGCGCCGCGCACGGCAAACTCGCCATGCTCGTAAACCGTATCGACACAGTGATAACCGGCTCTTTCCAGGTTGATGCGCAATTGATCGACATTGAGTTTTTCGCCAATCTCGAGCATCAGGCTGTTGCCAATCAGGTAGCTCTGCGGCATCAGCCGCTGCAGCAGGCTGGTGATGGGCACTACCAGGATGCCCTGTTGGGTCTGGGGCAGGCGATAAAGGGTACTGAGGCGCTCGGAGATAATGTCCTGGTGGGGGGAAATGGTATCGTAGGGCAGGGTTTCCCAGTCGGCTAAATGAAGCACCGGCAGGCCTTCGCTCTGGGCAAAAAACCTCAGCTCCGACTCCAGTCTCAGTGCGCTGCTGGTATCTGCGGTAATCACCAGGCTTAAGCTCTTGTGTATTTTGGTCGCCCTGGCAATGGCGAGCGCCTGGCTACTGCCGTGCAGCTGGCCCCAATAGTAGCGGTTGCCTGGCTTTGTGGAGACTGGGGGATTGAGGTTAAGGTTCATTTACAAACTGATCCTGCGTTTGACGGCTAGCGCCAGCTGTCTGACGCACGAAAATGCTGCGCATTGTACCTGTCTGGCGCCTTAACTTGAGTATTAAATTGCGCTTTTTGCTGGCGGGAATGTGACGGGGAAATCAAGTTTATCCGGGTGCTCTGCTCAGGCTTGGGGATATTTGTCGGTTAATAACGACCTTGAATGAAAACTGCTCAGCTTGTTAGTTTGTCGTCTTAAAACTGTAAAATCTCATAGTAAAGCTGCGCTAAAAGAGGGCTTTGGCTATGGTTATTGCGCGACACGGCGATTATAATGCCGCGGTTTAACTGGCCGGTGAAAACTCCCTGCAAATCAATCCCTTGGGACTTTTTAAGTCACCCGGGAGAGGAGTAGGGGGCTCGCTGGTCGATTATGCGCCTGGGGGTAATGCGTTCTAGTACCGCCGGGCGATCAGCTCAGTTATTCGGTTTGTCACCCCAAAGTCAGTATTAGTTCCCGCCAGGAAGTAACTAGTATCTGTCGGCTGGCCTCGACATTCCCTCGGAATAACTGGCTCTCACGCGGTCTGTTAATTCAGGCCAATATCCACACGAACGACTAGGCAGAGACGTATGATCAAGATTCGTCGAGGATTGGATTTGCCCATTAATGGCAAACCTAATCAAACTATTGAGGATGGCCCTCAAGTTCGCCAGGTAGCTCTCATAGGGTTTGATTACCACGGTATGAAACCGACTATGGCAGTGAAGGTGGGCGATAAAGTTAAGTTGGGGCAGGAGTTGTTCTCTGACAAGAAAACCGAAGGCGTGATTTTCACCTCTCCGGCGTCAGGTACAGTATCCGCGATCAACCGCGGTGACCAGCGCGTATTCCACTCCATTGTTATTGACGTGGAAGGCGACGACGCGGTTGAGTTTGCCCAATACTCTGCAGCAGACCTGGCTGGTCTGAGCGGCGAGCAAGTGCAGCAAAACCTGATTCAATCAGGCCTTTGGACTGCGCTGCGCACCCGTCCTTACAGCAAGGTTCCCGCGCCAGGTAGCAAACCAAGTTCTATCTTCGTACAAGCCATGGATACCAATCCGCTGGCTGCCGATCCACT
>CBIMZH010000593.1:0-2314 GCA_966248255.1 uncultured Cellvibrio sp. | reverse complement strand
AGTGGAGGCACCAGTAAAGGCACCCTTTTCATAGCCGAACAGCTCGGATTCGATCAGGGTGTCGGGAATGGCGGCGCAGTTAACCGAGATCATCAGGTGGTTGCTGCGGTTGCTCTCCTCGTGGAGGGCGCGGGCAACCAGCTCTTTACCTGTACCGGTTTCGCCGTGAATCAATACGGTGGCGTTTGTGGGGGCAACTTTGTTAATGCGGTTGTAAAGGTCCTGCATTACCTCTGAGCTGCCGATAATGCCGGCGATGGTAGTGCTTGCCGCCTGCTGATTGCCGCTGGCAGTGCGATTGGCGGCCTTGGCTTTGCCTATAACACGCTTAACCGCGGTGACCATCTCGTCGTGGTCAAAGGGTTTGGCAATATAGTCCACCGCGCCCATGCGCATAGAATCCACCGCCGAGCGCAGACTGGCATAGCTGGTCATGATTAGCACCGGTGTTTCACCGGCCAGTTTGATCAGATCTGTACCTGGGGCGCCGGGCAGGCGCAGGTCGCTGATAATCAGATCAAATTCCTTAAGGTTGAATTTGGACGTGGCCTCCTTTACCGAGGGCGCCTCGCTGACATCGTACTGGTTGCGCTCCAGTAACTTGCGCAGGGCGTTACGGATAATGGTTTCGTCTTCAACAATCAGGATCTTACTCATAAGCGCTCTTTAGTCTCGCTCTTAGCACTGGGCTGTTGCTGGATAAAATCTACCCCTTGCGAGGGTAAGGTTTACTCGCTGCTTAGCTCTCAAGCTGGGGTTCCATGTATCTCGGCAGGGTAAAGATGAATGACGCGCCGCGATTGTGCACTGTATCAGCTGGGCTGATAATGTCCAAATGACCACTATGATCTTCGATAATGCTGTAGACCATAGCCAAACCAAGGCCAGTGCCTTCACCTGGTTCCTTGGTGGTAAAGAAGGGCTCCAGAATGCGTTCGACCAACTCAGGTGGTATTCCGTGACCCTCATCGGTAACAGAAACTGTTACCGAATACTCATCTTCGTTACTTTCTAGCATAACACGCCCTTGCTCAGGGCTGGCATCCCGCGCGTTAGATAAAAGATTTATAAAAACCTGAATTATGCGCTGGGCATCTCCCTCGATAACCGCTGTTTTGGGGATGTCGTTACAGAAGAGCACCTGGTTTTTGTCTTTTTGCAGTGACAACAGCTGGATCGCCTCATTGGCGCAGTCGCGCAGCGAAACTGCCTCAAAATCGGAGCGGCTGGCATGGCCGGCGTGGGAGTAGCTCACCAGCGACTGCACAATACGGCTGACGCGGTCAGTTTGGCTGAGGATCTGATCGGCCGTGTCCATCACCGCCTCTGGCTCTTCCGATTCGTAGCGCAGGTTTTGCGCCAGGCAGGCAATGCCGGTAATGGGGTTGCCTATCTCGTGGGCGACGCCGGCGGCCAGGCGGCCAACCGAGGCCAATCGCTCTGAGTGCACCAGCTCCTGTTCCAGCAGCTGGGTTTCGGTCACATCTTCCAGCAGCATAACCTGATCATAGGTGCCGGAGCTGAGGGTGCCCTCAATATTGGCCTTGTGCAGGGTTATCCAATGGGGGCGCCCACCCAGCTCGATTTCGCGGCGGTAGAAATGGTGCTCGGAGCTGCTGCTAAAGTCGATCAACAGGCTGCACCAGGGCTCGGGAATATCTTCCAGATAGGAGCCGGTAACCTCTTCGCTGGAGATTTGCGTGAGCCCCGCCATGGCGCGGTTCCACATAAGAATTTCCATGTCGCGGCCGAGGGAGCAGACCGACAGCGGCAGCTCCTCGAGTGTCTGGCGATGATAGAGGCGCAGGTTGTTCAGTTCTGCTGCCATGCCGGTCAGGCGGTCGCGGTACTGCCCCAGGCGAGTTTCGATCAGGTGGATGTCCATGGAATCGCGCGCTTCGGCGATCTGCTGGGGGATGTATTTATCCATAATCTCACTGGCCACATGGATACCCATAAGGCTGGAGAGGTTGCCTTCGATTTGATCGCGCAGGCGACGCAGCGCATAGGGGCGGCGCTCGCTAATGGTAAGCCCCAGCTCTTTTAAGGCTATATCCACCTCGCGGCTGGCGGTGACCTTGCCCAGGGGCTTGGCCAGGCGCGCCTTAAACTCGGCGGCGGAGTGAACGTCGAGCGCCAGGCGCACCGGATGGCTCAGCTCGTCGGCGGCGCAGAGGTCGGCGTTGTATTCCTCCTCCTCGGTTTGGCGCGTAATCAGCGAAATTGCCACAAAGCAGAAAGTGTTGAGGCTGAGCGAAATCAGCGTGATTTCACTCCAGTAATTGGGTCCCAGGCGCACATAGGTATCCACCAC
>CBIMZH010000592.1:0-2320 GCA_966248255.1 uncultured Cellvibrio sp. | reverse complement strand
CGAAGATCGTCGCAAGATGGCCGCCGGTGCATTACCGCTTAACTGGGGTATGGCTGAGACTCTGGCTTACGCCACCTTGATCGAGCAGGGTTTCCCCGTGCGTATGACCGGTCAGGATGTAGGTCGCGGTACCTTCTCTCACCGTCACGCGGTTATTCACAGCCAAAAAGACGGCTCGGCGTATATTCCGCTGCAAAATATGAAAGCGGATCAGCCAGTATTTGATCTTTATGACTCTTATCTGTCGGAAGAAGCTGTGTTGGCCTTTGAATATGGCTACTCAACGACTTCGCCCAATGGCCTGGTTATATGGGAAGCTCAGTTTGGTGACTTCGCCAACGGCGCTCAGGTAGTTATTGACCAGTTCATCACCAGTGGTGAGCACAAGTGGGGTCGCTTGAGTGGTTTGACCATGTTGTTGCCGCACGGCTACGAAGGTCAGGGCCCAGAGCACTCATCAGCTCGCCTGGAGCGCTTCATGCAATTGTGCGCTGAGCACAATATCCAGGTGTGTGTGCCTTCAACCCCAGCGCAGGTGTTCCATATGCTGCGTCGTCAGGCGATTCGTCCAATGCGTCGCCCGCTGGTGGTTATGAGCCCCAAATCTCTGTTGCGTCATAAATTGGCGACATCCACTCTGGAAGAATTGGCCAATGGCCAGTTCCAGAACGTAATTACCGATACTGCGGTTGATCCTTCCAAGGTTGAGCGCGTGATTCTTTGTAGCGGTAAGGTGTACTACACCCTGCTTGAAGAGCGCATTGCCCGCAACCAGGAAAATGTTGCGCTGATCCGTCTGGAACAGTTGTATCCATTCCCAGAGCAGGAATTGAAAGCAGCTCTGGCTCAGTTCAGCAATAGCAAGAGCGTTTTCTGGTGTCAGGAAGAGCCTATGAACCAGGGCGCCTGGTACAGCAGCCAGCACCATATGCGCCGCGTGGTACACGATCTGTATCCAAACCTGTATTTGGATTACGTAGGCCGTGACGCCTCTGCTGCACCAGCATGTGGTTATATGTCTGTGCACTTGGAAGAACAAAACCGTTTTGTCAATCAGGCGCTGAGTGTGTAACACTCAGCCGCTTTATATTGCCAGTTAAATTGTCGAATCCCAGCGAGATAGAGAAGGACAAAGAATGAGTATCGAAATCAAAGCCCCCACATTCCCCGAATCCGTCGCCGACGGCACCATTGCAACCTGGCACAAAAAGCCGGGCGAACCCGTGTCCCGCGACGAGCTGATCGTTGATATCGAAACCGATAAAGTGGTTTTGGAAGTGGTTGCGCCAGCTGATGGCAGCATCGCTGAGATTTTGAAAGGCGAGGGCGATACCGTCCTGAGCAACGAAGTTATTGCCAGATTTGTTGAGGGTGCTGTTGCTGCTGCACCAGCCGCGGCTCCTGCAGCAGCTGCCGCACCAGCTGCCGCCGCCCCGGCAGAAAAACTGGTAAATCCAGCTGCGCGTAAAATGGCTGAAGAAAACAATGTAAACACTGCAGCAGTTGATGGCAGTGGCAAAGGTGGTCGCGTTCTTAAAGAAGACGTGGCCAACCACCTTAAGTCTGCTCCAGCGGCTGCCCCGGCGGCTGCCGCGCCAGTGGCTGCACTGGAAGCTGTAGGTGAGCGCGTTGAGAAACGCGTACCTATGACTCGCCTGCGTAAGCGCATTGCCGAGCGTCTGCTTGAGGCCTCCAATACCACTGCCATGCTGACTACGTTTAACGAAGTGAACATGAAGCCGGTCATGGACCTGCGCGCCAAGTACAAAGACCAATTTGAAAAAGCGCACAATGGCACTCGTCTGGGCTTTATGAGCTTCTTTGTAAAAGCGGCTGCCGAAGCGCTGCGTCGCTTCCCCGTAGTTAACGCTTCTATCGATAACAACGATGTGGTTTACCACGGTTATCAAGATATAGGTGTGGCTGTATCTACCGATAAAGGTCTGGTAGTACCTGTACTGCGCAATGCTGAAAATATGAGCCTGGCCGGTATTGAGAGCACCATCCGCGATTTCGGTCTGCGCGCGCGCGATGGCAAGTTGGGTATCGAGGAAATGTCTGGTGGTACTTTCACTATCACCAACGGCGGCGTATTCGGCTCGCTGCTGTCTACCCCAATCCTCAACCTGCCTCAGTCAGCCATTCTGGGTATGCACAAAATTCAAGAGCGCCCCATGGCTGTTAACGGCAAGGTGGAAATCCTGCCGATGATGTACCTGGCGCTGTCCTACGACCACCGTCTGCTCGATGGCAAAGATGCCGTGCAGTTCCTGGTGACCATCAAGGATCTGCTGGAAGACCCGGCACGCATGCTGCTGGA
>CBIMZH010000591.1:0-2320 GCA_966248255.1 uncultured Cellvibrio sp. | reverse complement strand
GTGCGATAGGCACATAGGAGTAGTGGATAAATAAATCTGTGCTGATCTCCAACTCAAAATCGACCCGCTCGCCGGCAAAGCAGCGCTTAATATCCATCTTAATTCGAGCATGATGGACTGAATCAAATACTTCCCAAGGGGCCTTGCCAATAATTGCAACAGGATCAAGGCCGAACCACTTTTGATATTTGTGATTGGCATAGACGTAACGCTGTTGCGCATCCAGCTCGCCAATTAATACTGGCGCTATATCCGAGAGCAATTCAAAGCGCTCGCCCTGCTCGCGCATTTGCGCATTGCTTTGATGCAGTTGAATCAGCCGCTCAACCTGACGCGCCAGTAATTGCAGCGCCTGAATTTGCTCTGGGTCGCGCGGCCGCGGCACCCGGTCGATAATGCACAGAGTGCCCAGGGCTTCGTTGCTGCTGGCCTTTAAGGGCGCACCGGCATAATAGCGAATGCCCGGCTCGCCGGTGACCAGCGCATTGTCGGCAAAGCGCGCATCCTGGGTGGCATCCTCAACAACCGTCACCTCGTCCGGGGTGAGAATGGCGTGGGCGCAAAAGGCCAGGTCGCGCGAGGTTTCGCGCACGCCCAGGCCGGTCACTGCTTTAAACCACTGACGCTTTTCATCCACCAGCGAGACCACTGCAATAGGCACTTTGCAAATCATTGCCGCCAGCTGCACCAATTCATCAAACGCCGGTTCCAGGGGGGTATCCAGCAGTGCCAGCTGGCGCAATTTGGCCAGGCGTTCCGCTTCATTGGGCGGTAGTGGCGCTCTCATTGGGTGGCGTCCTTAGGTGTTAACTCAGTCGCCGCCAGCAGCGGTTCCGGCTTGGCCAGCAGCTGCTCGACCGATGCCAACAGCTCGGCCATTTTGATGGGCTTTTGTTTCCAGTAAATGGCGCGCTCGGCCAGCTGCGGCGGGCACTTGGCGCGACCCACATCGACCGCGCCGGAAATAACCAGAATGGGCACAGGGCTGTCGCTGAATGGCGATTCGCTTTCGCGAATTTGGCGCAGTATGTCTACACCAAATACATCGGGCAGATTCAAATCCAGAATTAACAGGTCGTAGCGACGCAGCGCCAGATACTCCAGTGCCGAGCCGCCGGAAGCCACAGCGTCAATTTCGTAGCCGGCGCGGTTGAGCATGGAGCGCCAGAGATGGCTGATGGACTCGTCGTCTTCAACAATCAGCAAGCGATATTTAGGTGGCTCCGGCTCGACGCTGGCGGAGGGCACTTTTTGCGTGCTGTCTTCACAGGGCAAGTCAAAATAAAACTCTGAACCTTCGCCGTAACTGGATTCAAAGCCCACCTTGCCGCCCATGCGCTCGATAATTTCCTTACAGATTGCCAGGCCCAGGCCAGTGCCGCCTTTGCTGCGCGTATCCGAGGCATCAGCCTGGGAAAATTTTTGGAAAATGCGATTGCGAAACTCCTCTGGAATGCCCGGCCCTTTGTCCTGCACCGTCACCCGCACACTGCCAAAGCGGCGCTCTACCTTAACCACCACTGTGGCGCCCGGCGGCGAAAACTTGGCGGCATTGGACAGGTAGTTAGCCAGCACCTGCTGCAGACGCATATTGTCAATCAGCACCCGCGCATCATCGCTGCCCTTGGCTAACGCGTAGCTCACATTAAAGCGCTGGGCATAGGCGGTGTTGGCCTCCAGGCTCTGCTGCACTATCTGCAGCAGCGATTGCGTCTGCAGATCGAAATGCATTTTGCCCGCCACCAGTTTTTCCATGTCGAGCAAATCGTTTACCAGATAAATCAGCCGCTGGGCGTTGTTGTGGGCAATGCTGATCATGCGCTTGGCCGCTGCCTGGAATTCACCGGTGCCGCCGCTGTCGAGAATCCCCAGGGCGCCGCTGATGGCGGTAAGCGGTGTGCGCAGCTCGTGACTGACGGTGGAAATAAATTCCGATTTCATTTTGTCGATGCGCTTCAGCTCGGTGATATCTCGCGCTATGCCCAAAAAGCCCAGCACTTCGCCATCCAGATCGCGCAGAGTGGAAACCGTCAGCAATACCGGAAACTGACTGCCGTCCTTGCGAACGTAGGTCCACTCATTTTCGTCATCGGCACCCTCGCGCGCCTTGGCAATAAACACATCAAAACCTGGTGCCACCGAATAGCCCAGCTCGCGCTCCAGCTCGGCACCGCGCCTCGCTATCTCCTCGGGCAAATGGATAAGCGCGGGGGTATTTATATCGATCATTTCATCGGCGCTGTAGCCCAGCATCAGCTCGGCGCCATGGTTAAAGGTTTTAATGGTGCCGTTCTGATCGGTGGAGATAATGGCCACGCTG
>CBIMZH010000590.1:0-2325 GCA_966248255.1 uncultured Cellvibrio sp. | reverse complement strand
GCAGGCCGAGTTTGTCCGCCCAGCGCGCGGTCAGTTGGCCGCAGGTTTGGTCGGAGGTAAAAGTCTCGGCGGGCAGACGATCGCGCAGACCGTTAAGCAGCGGGTCGATTCCGGCAAAGAAATCATTGGGTGGATAACCGCCCCAGCTGGCGTGCCACATAACTTTGTGGCCAGTGGCGCAGCGGCCCATGCGCAGCTTGCTCGGATGAGTGGTGTCGGTCAGTACCGCACTCATCCAGTCGGCGTGTTCAACCCACATATAAGTGGCTTTGGCGACAGAGGTATCTTCGCGCAGCACATGCAGCGCCTTGGCCCAGTACCACTCGGAGGAGTAGATACCGCCTTCGTATTTCAAATAGTTGGTGCTGGCAGCGTTGGCCGCAGCAGTGATTTGCTGCGCCTCTTTAACCGCTGTGTGGTCTTTCCAGAGCACAAACATGGCGTTGGGGTTTTCGGCAAACTCTGGCTTAAGCGCCAGGGCCACACCATCGGCATCCACCGCAACCGGGGTGGAACCAGTGGTATCAAAACTGATGCCCACTACCTGAGCGGCAGCACCGGCAGGCGCAAGCGCCCAAAGGCCCTGCACTACCTGCTCCAGGCTTTCCAGGTAATCCAGCGGGTGCTGACGGAATTGATCTTTAGCCGGTACACAGTACAGGCCTTTTTTCCAGCGCGGGTAATAAACCACATTACTGGCTACTTCTTTGCCTGTCAGTGCATCCACCAACAGCGCTCTTACCGAATCCGAGCCGTAGTCCAGCCCCAAGGCGTAAGACGTCATAACATCACCATTTCTTATCGGAATAACCGACCTTTTAAAGGGGTCGGAGTTGTACAAATAACGCCATCTCTAAGCGATATTAATATTGTATGACAATATTATTCAGAGGGGGCATTTCTGTCAATTGATTTACTTAATAGCCAGGCCTTAAACCCGGCTATTTTTCTCAATTTTTAGCCTTGACTGGCGCCGGGTTAGGCGCAACACCTTCGCTGGTCATAACTACCCGCTTTAGGCTGCCATCCGGGTTATAGAAGAGCTCATCGATACACACAGAGCGGCGGAATTCGCCGCCATTGGGCACCCCGGCGCCATTGTGGTAAATGAAGTAGCTTTTGCCGTGGAACTCGATAATCGCCTGGTGGTTGGTAGCTGAATTGCCCGCCACCTCATTGAGAATACCCTTGTACTCCCAGGGGCCCTGCACACTTTTACTCATGGCGTAGCCGATCTTCTCGGGGAAGCCCATGGCAAAGCTCAGGTAGTAGTTGTCGTCCTTTTTGTGAATCCACAGCGCCTCGGTAAAGTTGGGCAGGTCAATCTTGTGGATGGGACCATCCAGTTCGACCATGTTCTTTTTCAGCTTGGCCCACCGCGGCTTGGAGTTACCCCAAAACAGGTAAGCCTGACCGTCATCATCAATAAACACTGATGGATCTATATCGTCCCAGTCATTGGGTGTGTCGGTGGTCATATCGTTTGTAATCAGCGCCTTACCCAGGGCATCCTTAAAGGGGCCAACAGGGTTATCCGCCACCGCCACGCCTATGGCAAAACCTGGCTTGTCGTCGGTGTGACGCAGAGTGGCGTACCAGTAAAACTTGCCGCCGCGCTCTATAACCTGGCCAGCCCAGGCATCGCTTTTAGCCCACTTGAAATCCTTAACTGACAACTGCGGGCCATGGGCCTGCCAATTGACCATATCGCTGGAGGAATACACCAGCCAGTCGTGCATTTCAAAAAACACCTTGTTGTCTTTGGCCTCGTCGTGGCCGACATACAAATACACCTTGTCTTTGTACACCAGGGCCGCTGGGTCAGCGGTAAACACATCCTTAAAGATGGGGTTTTCCGCCTGCGCCATAGCTGTAACGCCCAACATCAGGGAGGCCAGCAGGGGTTTAATCAGGTGAGCTTTTTTAAATGGAGAGCGAAGCAACATAAATACCTCTTTCTTATAGTTTTGGCGCCAACCACTCGGGCGAGCACCAGACCAACTTAACGCTTCTCAACCCTTCTCTTGGTTGACTTTTTATTGATATTATAATACAAATTATCATCAAGCAATTCCCAATAAGAAATTGTTGGTCGCTGATGATCTTTATATTATATGATCAAGCTTATAGTCAATTTATACATAACTAAGAACTTGCCGAATAAAAAGCTTTTTTAGCTTGTGGCTCTGACTAAGATGTAGCCTGTATGAGCAACGATAATAAGATAAAAGCCTTTCCACCCCTGCGCTCAGCCCAGTGGTTTGGTACTCAGGACAAAAATGGTTTTATGTATCGCAGCTGGATGAAGAACCAGGGCATACCCGA
>CBIMZH010000589.1:0-2327 GCA_966248255.1 uncultured Cellvibrio sp. | reverse complement strand
TCAAGCGCCTAATACTAAAAGCCCGATCAGGTTTCTGATCGGGCTTTTTTATTTTTTCTTTGCAAAAATTTCGTCTTGGCTTTGCCTGGCAGCTTAAAAATTCTAAGTGGATTTTGTTTGTTAAGTTTGCTTAGATGGGCAATTAAATTCGACTCTTAAGAAATTCAAGATGACATCTTCAGGTGTACTCACCATTGATCTGGCGGCCATTTGTGAAAATTGGTTGCGGATCCAGGGGCGAGCGAGCAGCGGGGTTGAGGCTGGAGCTGTAGTTAAGGCAAATGCCTACGGCTTGGGGGCGGCTCAAATTTCGCACGCGCTTTTTGCTGTAGGTTGTCGACACTTTTTTGTCGCAACAAAAGAAGAGGCATTTAGTTTGCGCAGCCTCTTACCGGATAGCGCTAAATTCATAATGCTTGGCGGTGTGCGCAAAGGCGACGAGCGTTTGGTAGCTGAGGCTGGATTTATTCCTGTGCTTTACTCCAACGAATCGCTGGCACGCTGGTTGGCGTGTTGCGAATCCCAGAGGCAGGCATTCCCTTGCGTGTTAAAAATTGACACGGGGATGACACGTCTGGGGATGTCCATTAGCGAATTGGAGTTGGTTGCGGCCAATCCAGGTAAATACCTTAATCCGGTTTTACTTATGAGTCATTTGGCCTGCTCAGAGCAGGTCGATCACCCGCTCAATTTTCATCAGCTCACTTGCTTTCGTGCTGCCGCTGCAATTTTTCAAAGCAAATTTCCCAATACCAAATTAAGTCTCGCTAATTCGTCGGGTGTTTTCCTGGGGCAAGATTGGCATTTTGATCTTTTGCGTCCAGGCGCGGCTCTTTATGGAATAAATCCTACCCCCGGTGTTAATAATCCGATGAAGCCCGTGGTTCATCTAGCGCTTCCTGTGTTGCAAGTTCGCGAGTTGGATACGGCGGTTGCGGTAGGCTACGGCGCTTCCTATCAAGCTCAACCGGGAAGCAAATTGATAGTAGTAGCTGGCGGGTACGCTGATGGATTGCATCGCACTTTGGGGCAGAAGCCTGTCGCTCATTTTGCCGATCTTGAGCTAGGTGTGGCCGGGCGTATTTCTATGGATTCAATCGTATTTGAACTGGCTGCCGCGGAGCGCTCAGTTATAGCACCAGGTGACTATCTGGAAGTAATTAACGAGACCCTGTCGCTGGATTACTTAATGCAAAAAAATGCTTCTTTGGGGTATGAGGTGCTAACCGCGCTGGGGGCGAGATTAACTCGTGTTTATCGGGGGGCGCCATGAGTAACTTGCCGCTAGATAACGCGAAGCTGAAGGCGATATTGCAGCGCCTTGCAGATGGTGAGTACCACTCAGGGGAAGTCCTGGGTGAATTGCTTGGCGTAAGTCGCGCGGCAGTCTGGAAGCAGCTGCAGAAGTTGCAGGCGTTGGGCGTTGAAGTATGCTCGCTTAAAGGAAAGGGCTATTACATTCCTGGCGGACTGTCTTTATTGCGTGCAGAGGATATTCTGCAGTTGCTTACCCCTGAGACTGCTGCGCTGCTCTCCGAACTGGAATTGTTTGCCCAAATAGATTCGACCAATAGCTATTTGCTGGCCCATGATGCTTCGCCGGGGCGTGTTTGTCTCGCTGAGGCTCAAACTGCCGGGCGTGGTCGGCGGGGGCGTGAATGGTATAGTCCCTACGGTAAAAATATATATATGTCTTTAGCCTGGGGCTTTGATGGTGGTGTTGCTGCTTTCGAAGGGCTCAGCTTAGCTGTTGGGGTAGCTTTGACTAAGGCGCTGGAATCGCTGGGATTGGGTGGTGTTAGGTTAAAGTGGCCAAACGATTTACTTTTTCAGAATAAAAAACTCGCCGGAATTCTGATAGAGATGACGGGCGACCCGGCTGGTTACTGTCGTGCAGTAATTGGCATAGGTATTAATTTTGTTATGGATGAAGGGCTGGTTTCCGAGGGCCAGATTTCACAACCATGGACGGATATTAATACTCTGGCTCAAGCCTGCGCTAAACCCTTGCCGAGTAAAAGCCAGCTAGTGGCAGAAATGCTCAATCAGCTGCTGCCAATGTTGGGTAGCTACAGCCAGAATCGCTTCAACTATTACCAGCAACAATGGAATCAAGTTGCGGCCTATGCAGGTAAGGCTGTTGCTCTGCTTAATGGCAAGTCGCGCACAGAAGGGGTCCTGCTCGGTGTAAATGAGCAGGGCGCACTAAAGCTTTTGACGGCAGATGGAGAAGAGCTTTATTTCGGTGGTGAGATCTCTTTGAGAAGTCTGTCATGATTTTGCAAATAGACTTAGGCAACAGTCGTCTTAAATGGCGTCTTCGTGCT
>CBIMZH010000588.1:0-2332 GCA_966248255.1 uncultured Cellvibrio sp. | reverse complement strand
AATTTACCGCTTTCGCGCAAACACTAAGAGGTAACAGTCAATGCGCTCGGAAATTCCCTTATCGCTACTGGAACTGGCCTCGGTGCGCAGTGGCGAATCTATTCAGGCCACCTTTAATCACGCCCGCCATTACGCCCAGCTGGCCGATCAACTCGGCTTTACGCGGCTGTGGCTGGCGGAACATCACAATATGGAGGGCATAGCCAGCAGCGCCACCAGTGTGTTGATTGGTTATATCGCCGGCCATACACAAAAAATTCGCGTAGGCTCGGGCGGCATAATGCTGCCCAACCATCCACCGCTGGTTATTGCCGAACAGTTTGGCACCCTCGCCTGCCTCTACCCCGATCGCATAGATTTAGGCCTGGGCCGCGCGCCAGGCACAGATATGGTGACCGCCCGCGCGCTGCGCCGCGACCTTAATGCAGCCGAAGATTTTGCCGGCGAAATAAATTTGTTGGAGCAGCTGTTGCAACCAGCCCAACCAGGGCAAAGGCTTAGCGCGCACCCAGGCAGCGGCACCCAGGTGCCGCTATGGATTCTTGGTTCCAGCCTGTACAGCGCACACCTCGCGGCCGCGAGGGGCCTTCCCTATGCCTTTGCCGGGCATTTTGCCCCCCAGTACATGCGCCAGGCGGCCAAGGTCTATCGCAGCAACTTCACGCCTTCAAGCCATTGGCCCAAACCCTATTTCATGCTGGGGCTGCCAGTGATTATTGGCGATACCCAGGAACAGGCAGCGCAGTTGGCCACCACCCCCTACCAGCGCATACTCGCCCTGTTTCGCGGTGAACCCCTGTATATGAATCCCCCTGTTGCCAGCATGGATGGACGCTGGGCAGCACAAGAGGAGGCCGCGGTAAAAGAGTTTTTGGCCCTGGCCTGTGTGGGTACAGCAGAACAGGTAGAGCGCCAACTCAATCAGCTGGCGGCAGAGGTGGGCGTGGATGAATTTATGTTTACCCTGGATATTTACGATACCCAATTGCGCCTGGCTACCCTGGAAAAGCTTGCCCAGCTGGCCATCACCCGCGCTTGATTAAGCGCGGCTTTATCTATCCCAGTTAAAATCAGGGCGACCCGCTATAATCGCGGCCTCGCCTTTGGATTATCGCCGCTATGCCCAACCCAGCTCCCACCAATCAACTCTATGCAGACTTGAGTTGTTATTACGATTTAATGTGCGCCGATATCGATTACCAGGGGCAGAGCCAGTTCGTACACAGGTTGCATCAACTGCTGGGCAATCAGGGGCGAGGCTATCTCGACCTGGCCTGCGGCACAGGGCCGCACCTGCGCCATTTTCTCGACCTGGGTTACGACGCCTGGGGGGTGGACATCAATCAGCCGATGCTCGACCAGGCACAGGGTCGCTGCCCTCAGGCAAAATTTTTATTGCAAGATATGGCCAGGCTGGAGTTGCCAACCCAAGTCGATTTGGTCAGCTGCTTTTTGTATTCAATTCACTACAACCAAAATCTCACCCGCCTGGAAGAAACCATTAAAGCCGTGCACAGCGCCTTAAAACCTGGCGGACTATTTTGTTTTAATGCGGTAGATAAGCGGCGCATCGACAATCGCCCCGGCATTAAGCGCCAGCTGCACCAGGGTGAAAGCGAATTTATTTTTCAATCCAACTGGTTTTACCAGGATGGCGATGAACAGCAGCAGCTACAACTCGCCATTCAAAAAACCAGCGGCGGTAAAAGCGAAATCTGGCGCGATCACCACAGCATGGTGGCAATCAGTATTCCGCAACTGGAGGCACTGCTGGCGCCCTATTTTGATGTGCATTTGCTCGACCATAATTATGAAAAAATTGTTCCCTGGGCCGAACCCGGTGGCAACGCGCTAATAGCTGCCGTAAAACGCGACTAAGCAGTATTAGCGCTAAGCTCAATCGCCTGAGGCCTTTAGCTAAATCGCGGACAAGCGGTTTTATTCAGTGCAAAAAAACAAGATTTATAAGGTAACAACTAATAATGAAATTCTTGCACAGCCTCTTCATTGCACTCGCGCTAGTACTCATTGCCCCAAGCTGTTTGAGCGCAGACGCAAATGCGCCAGCAACACAGGTGCCTTTTCAGCTTGCTCCGGGTTTATTTAATCATCAGCAAGCAGATTTAGGTTTAACGGAACCTGCGGGGATTAGCCACAGCCTGGTGAATAGCGCGGCTGAATCCGGTTACCACTACAACCATGGCGCTGTGCTCTTTGCTTTTAAAGATCGCCTTTATGTGCAATGGCAAAGTTCGCGCGAGGACGAGGACGCGGCGGATACTCAGGTGAAATATGCCTGGAGCAGCGATGGCATTCACTGGAGCCAAGCCCA
>CBIMZH010000587.1:0-2334 GCA_966248255.1 uncultured Cellvibrio sp. | reverse complement strand
AATCCAGCGGGCATTGATAATCAGGTCTGCGGTGGTCTGGTTGGAAGGGTGGTCTGTCATGCCGGCCAAGCCTTAGCGGGGGTCTATTCTAGGGGCGGCCAGTATACTTTAATCTCTTGTAAATTAACCCTTTTTTGGCTGCTGATCTGTGCCTAAGGCGGCGATTATGTGGTAGGATTCCCGGCTTAATTTGGTTGAGAAGCCAGCTGTCGGCTACCCGCTACCGGGGTAGCCTGAGCAATCTCCGCCAACGAGAACGCATTTTGAGCGCTTTCTGTGCGATCCGCCTGTTAGCCTCCGAGTGACCTAGCCCCTAAACCAGCTGTGACCATAATAAGGAAAGCAGTATTCCCATGGTTGAATTCGCCAAAGAAATTTCGCCCATCAATATCGAAGACGAGCTGAAGCAGTCCTATTTGGACTATGCCATGAGCGTTATCGTCGGCCGTGCACTGCCTGACGTTCGCGATGGCCTCAAGCCGGTTCACCGCCGTGTGCTCTTTGCCATGAGCGAGTTGAACAACGATTGGAACAAGCCTTATAAAAAGTCCGCCCGTGTGGTGGGTGACGTAATCGGTAAATATCACCCACACGGTGATTCGGCGGTTTACGACACTATTGTACGTATGGCGCAGCCATTTAGCCTTCGCTATATGCTGGTCGATGGTCAGGGTAACTTCGGTTCTATCGACGGCGATAACGCTGCAGCCATGCGTTATACCGAAATCCGTATGGCCAAGATCGCCCATGATCTGCTGGCAGATCTGGATAAAGAGACTGTCGACTTTGTGCCTAACTATGACGGCACCGAGCAGATCCCGGCGGTATTGCCAACCCGTATTCCCAACCTGCTGGTTAACGGTTCATCGGGTATCGCTGTGGGTATGGCCACCAATATTCCCCCCCACAACCTGGGTGAAGTGGTGCGCGGTTGCCTGGCGCTGGTCGATAACCCGGAAATCACCATCGACGAGTTGATGGAATATATTCCCGGCCCGGACTTTCCCACAGGCGCCATTATTAATGGTCGTGCGGGCATAGTAGAGGCCTATCGCACCGGTCGCGGTCGCATCTATGTGCGTGCCAAAGCGGACATAGAGCGCGATGAAAAAACCGGTCGCGAGACCATTATCATTACCGAAATTCCCTATCAGCTGAACAAGGCGCGCTTGATCGAGCGTATCGCTGAGCTGGTAAAAGAAAAGAAAATCGAAGGTATCAGCGAGCTGCGCGACGAGTCGGATAAAGACGGTTTGCGCGTGGTAATTGAAGTTAAGCGCACCGAGTCCGGTGATGTGCTGCTGAACAACCTCTATGCCCAAACCCAGCTGCAGAGCGTGTTTGGTATCAATATCGTGGCTCTGGATGACGGTCAGCCTAAGATCCTCAACCTGAAAGAGCTGCTTGAAGCCTTTATCCGTCACCGCCGTGAAGTGGTGACCCGCCGTACTGTTTACCTGCTGCGTAAAGCGCGTGAGCGCGGTCATATCCTCGAAGGCCTGGCAGTTGCCATCGCCAATATCGATGAAGTGATTGAGTTGATTAAGCGTTCAGCGACTCCGGCTGATGCTAAGGATGCACTGGTTGGTCGCGGCTGGGAGGCGAGCACTATGTCAGCCTTCCTCGAGCGCGCGGGTGATAACGCCTGTCGCCCAGAGGATCTGGAAGGCAACTTTGGTCTGATAGAAGGCAAATATTACCTCTCTGCTGCCCAGGCCCAGGCGATTCTGGATTTGCGTTTGCACCGCTTGACCGGCATGGAGCACGACAAACTGCTCGCCGAGTACGACGAGAAGCTGGCACAAATTGCTGAATATCTGGAAATTCTTGGCAATGCTCTGCGCTTGATGGCGGTGATTCGTGAAGAGCTGGAGCAGGTGGTTGCCGACTTTGGCGATAATCGCCGCACCGAAATCATGGCTTCCAGTCTCGACCTGACCACTGAAGATCTGATTGCGGTCGAAGATCGCGTGGTAACTATTTCTCACGGTGGTTACGCCAAGAGCCAGCCATTGGCTGATTATCAGGCCCAGCGCCGCGGCGGTATGGGTAAATCAGCGACTGCTGTAAAAGATGAAGACTTTGTTGAGCACCTGTTAATCGCCAGCACCCACGACACCATTCTCTGCTTTACCAGTGTGGGCAAGGTCTACTCGCTCAAGGTGTATATGATCCCTGAGTCGGGCCGTCAATCGCGCGGTCGCCCTGTAGTTAACCTGCTGCCGCTGGAAGAGGGTGAGCGTATCACTTCAATTCTGCCGGTGCAGA
Organism: uncultured Cellvibrio sp.; assembly: GCA_966248255.1. GTDB lineage: Bacteria > Pseudomonadota > Gammaproteobacteria > Pseudomonadales > Cellvibrionaceae > Cellvibrio. The sequence goes on along the minus strand of CBIMZH010000587.1, from coordinate 66 downwards.
CTTATGATGACGATCACTTCATCTTCATGGCCACCAAAAAAGGCACAGTTAAAAAGACTGCGCTGA
>CBIMZH010000586.1:0-2335 GCA_966248255.1 uncultured Cellvibrio sp. | reverse complement strand
ATACCTGCTGCTGATCTTTGTGACAGTTGTCGGGTTTGTCTATTCCATCCCCAATATCTACATCCCTGACCCAGCTGTTCAGGTCTCAGGTGAGTCCAGTGCCAAGGTAATTGATGCGCCTGTACTCAAACAGATGGAATCCGCCCTGGCGCAAGCCAATATCCAATTTTTTGGCGGTGAAGCAGATGGCAAGGCGGCCATGGTGCGGGTTAAGGATCGCGAACAGCAGATGCAGGCGCGCAAGCTGATTCAGCAATCTCTGGGCGATGGTTATGTGGTAGCGCTGAAAAACGCTCCGACTACCCCTGCCTGGTTGCAGTCGCTTAACGCTGAGCCTATGAAACTGGGCCTGGATCTGGCTGGTGGTGTGCACTTTTTGCTGGAGGTGGATACTGATTCCGCCATTGAAAAGCGCCAGCAAATCGCTGCCGATGAAATTAAAGACAAGCTGCGTAAGGCCAAAATTCGCTACTCGGATGTAGATAACACTAAAGACAACGATATTCTGGCCAGTTTCCGTAGTGTTGAGCTGCGCGATCAGGCCTTGTCAGAAATTCGCAGCGACTATCCGCAGACTCAATTCAGCAAACAAGATAAAGATGATGGCAGTGCAACTTTCATTGGGCACTTGAGCGAAGCGGCCATTAAAGGTATTGAAGACGATGCGCTCAGCCAAAACCTGATTACCCTGCGCAACCGTGTGAACGAGCTGGGTGTGTCAGAGCCAATCGTACAGCGCCAGGGTCGCAACCGTATTATTGTGCAGCTGCCTGGTATTCAGGACCCGGCGGAAGCCAAGCGCGTCATTGGTAAAACTGCCAACCTGGAATTCCGCCTGGGTGCCAATCAGGACACCCTGGTATCCAACCGTGAAGAATTTCCCTACAAAGACGAAATCATGCAAATGCAACGCGGTAACGCGGTGCTGGAAAAGCAGATTATTGTTACCGGCGATCACGTAGCCAACGCTCAGAGCTCATTTGATTCGGAAACTAACCAGCCACAGGTGAATATTACTTTGGATGGCTTCGGTGGCGAAAAAATGCACCGCGTGACCTACAAAAACGTCGGTCGCCAAATGGGTATTTTGTTTATCGAATACAAGAACCGCACTCAGGTTGTTAAAAATGCCAAGGGTGAGGAAGTTGAAAAAAATATTCAGTACGTAGAGAAAAAAGTCATCAGCCTGGCCACCATCCAAAGTGCGCTGGGGGTGCAGTTCCGTATTACCGGTTTGGATAAGCCGGGCGAAGCTTCCGAGCTGGCGCTGCTGCTGCGCGCTGGTGCTCTGGCCGCGCCTATGCACTTTGTTGAAGAGCGCACTATCGGCCCATCACTGGGTGCCGAAAATATTCGCAAGGGGGTGCAGGCGACCTTCTGGGGTATGGGTGTCGTTGTGCTGTTTATGCTGGTGTTCTATCGCATGTTTGGTGTGTTCGCCAATATTGCTCTGGCGCTTAACCTGCTGTTGATTATGACTGTGCTGTCTATGTTTGGTGCGACTCTGACGCTGCCAGGTATTGCCGGTATAGTGCTGACCATTGGTATGGCGGTGGATGCCAACGTACTTATCTTCTCGCGGATACGCGAGGAGCTAAAAAATGGCTCTTCGCCGCAGCAGGCAATTTACGCCGGTTATGAGCGCGCCTTTATCACCATTCTCGACTCCAACCTCACCACCCTGATTGTGGCTGTGATTCTGTTTGCCATAGGTACAGGCCCGGTGAAGGGTTTTGCGGTGACCCTGTCGGTAGGTATTTTAACCTCCATGTTTACTGCCATTGTTGCCAGTCGCGCCCTCGCCAATCTGGTGTACGGCGGCCGCAAAAACTTACAAAAAATTTCGATTTAAGGGGCGATACTCATGGCTCAGGAACAACAAATTATTAATTTTATGGGCGTGCGTAAAATCACGTCCGGTCTGTCGATCCTTCTGGTGATTGCCTCAATAATTTCACTGGCCGTGTTTGGCTTGAAAGGCGGCCTGGATTTTACCGGTGGTACCCAGTTGGAGGTGTCTTTTGATCGCCCGGCCAATATTCCCCAGGTGCGCGAGTTCCTGGAGAAAGAAGGCATTAGCAACCCGGTGGCGGTACTCTTTGGCTCCGATAGCGAAGTTATGATTCGCACCCAGGACCAAATGGCGGTTAAAGGCCAGCAGCAGGCGGAGGCAGCGATTGCTAAAGTCAGCGGGGCCAAACTGGTAGAGGTGCGTCGCCCAACCCGCGAGCAGGAAGGTTTTGCCAGTGTTCTGGTTGTTTCAGGGGCAACGGCGGCCGCGCTGCAAAACGCGGATGCATTTCCCGATAACCGCTATGGTCGTGTGTCCTACTCT
>CBIMZH010000585.1:0-2337 GCA_966248255.1 uncultured Cellvibrio sp. | reverse complement strand
ATGTTGCCCTCTGGGATATCAAAGCCAAGCTGGCCAATATGCCGCTCTATCAACTATTGGGTGGCAAAAGCCGCGAGCGCATACTTACTTACACTCACGCCAACGGCAAGGATCTGGAATCCACCCTGGAGGCGGTGCGCAAAGCCAAAGACAAAGGCTACAAAGCCATTCGCGTACAGAGCGGTATTCCCGGCATCGCCAAAACCTATGGCGTATCCAGCACCAGCAAAAGCTACGAGCCAGCCGATGCCGATCTGCCTTCGGTAGAAGTCTGGTCCACTGAAAAATATTTAAATTTTATCCCCGAAGTGTTTGCCGCTGTGCGCAAAGAGTTCGGCAATGAACTGCATCTGCTGCACGATGTGCACCACCGCTTAACGCCTATTGAAGCGGCGCGCCTGGGTAAAGATCTGGAGCCCTATCGCCTGTTTTGGATGGAAGATGCGGTGCCTGCGGAGAACCAGGAAAACTTTAAATTGATTCGCCAGCACACCACCACACCGCTGGCGGTGGGCGAAGTATTCAACTCGATTCACGATTGTCGCGAGCTGATTCAAAATCAACTTATCGACTATATTCGCACCACCATAGTCCACGCCGGCGGTATCACCCAGGTGCGCCGCATCGCCGATTTTGCCAGCCTGTTTAATGTGCGCACCGGCTTCCATGGCGCCACCGATTTATCCCCCGTGTGCATGGGCGCCGCGCTGCACTTTGACTATTGGGTGCCCAACTTTGGTATTCAGGAGCACATGGCCCACAGCGAACAGATGAACGAAGTTTTCCCCCAGGCCTATAAGTTTGACGATGGTTATTTCACCCCCGGCGAAACGCCAGGCCACGGCGTCGACATAGATGAAAAGCTCGCCGCCAAATACCCTTACAAGCGCGCTTGCCTGCCAGTAAACCGCCTGGAAGACGGCACACTCTGGCACTGGTAAAATTTAACCTTTACGCCAAGGCAGGCAATACCAATCCACATTGCCCACTTGGTTTTACTATGAATAAGCTCTCCCTGGCAGCGGCACTTGCCGCTGCATTTTTTATCTCCGCCTGCGATCAACAACCACCGGCCAAAGCGGCCAGTTCAAGCGACAAAGGCAGTGAAAACCCAATCGCCAACGACAGCAACTCTAGCAAAGCCAATGCATTTATCGGCGAGCCGCTGGTAACCTCTATTTTTACCGCTGACCCTTCCGCCCATGTGTTTAACGGCAGGCTTTACGTCTACCCCTCACACGATGTGGATGCGGGTATAGCCACTAGCGACACAGGCGATCACTTCGCTATGCGCGACTACCATGTACTCTCTATGGATAAGGTTGGCGGCGAGGTAAGCGACCATGGCGTCGCACTAAAATTGGAAGATGTCCCCTGGGCCAGTCGCCAGCTTTGGGCACCGGATGCCGCCGAAAAAGATGGTCAGTACTTTTTGTTTTTCCCGGCGCGCGATCAGCAGGGTATTTTCCGTATTGGCGTCGCCAGCAGTGACTCCCCCACAGGCCCCTTTAAAGCCAACCCGCAACCTATTGCCGGCAGCTTCAGTATCGACCCGGCCGTATTTGCCGATGATGACGGCAGCTACTACCTGGCCTTCGGTGGCATTATGGGCGGCGAGCTGCAGCGCTGGACCAGTGGCAGCTATCAAGCGCAAGACAACTACCCCGCCGATGACCAACCCGCACTGGCACCGCAAATCGCGCGCCTGAGCGATGACCTGCAAGCTTTTGCTGAAGCGCCCAGGGCAATTCAAATTCTCGATGAAAATGGCCAGCCGCTGCGCGCTGGCGACCATGAGCGCCGCTTCTTTGAAGCCGCCTGGCTGCACAAATACCAGGGCAAATATTATTTCTCCTACTCCACTGGCGACACTCACTTTATCGCCTATGCCACTGGCGATAGCCCCTATGGCCCCTTTACCTATCGCGGTAAAATTCTAGAGCCTGTACTGGGCTGGACCAACCACCATTCAATTGTGGAGTTCCAAGGCAAGTGGTATTTGTTCTACCACGACTCGTCTCTGTCCCAGGGGCAAACTCATTTACGCAGCGTAAAAGTCGCCGAGCTGCACTACAACCCGGATGGCAGCATCCAAACCATAGACGCCTACCTGGGCGACAACCACTAACCACAAAAAATTAGCCCAAACACGCAAAAACCTCGACAGATTTTATCTGCCGAGGTTTTTTCATTATTGAATTGCCAATTCGTTTTATCGGATAATTAGTGTGCAACAGTTGTAATTGCTTCGAAATCCAATCCCGTATTCACATAATAAGTTAAAGGAGATTTCATCGTGCTAAGCATCCGTCGTCTGCTTCTTATCGGCATGAGTTT
>CBIMZH010000584.1:0-2340 GCA_966248255.1 uncultured Cellvibrio sp. | reverse complement strand
CGGCGCGGGTAAGCACGGGTATGTGCGCGTAATCCTCGGCGCTATAGGCCTGGGCGCGCGCCTGCAGCTGGATATCGCCGTCTTTGGTGCGAATGGTGCCCGCGGGTATGTTGACCGAGGCGGCGCGAATCGCTTGCGCCACCTGATCAAAACTCAATTCATCGCGGCGCAGCTGCGCCTCGGGGATTTCTATGCCCATCTCAAACGGGCGCACACCGTCAAACTCCACCTGGGAGATACCCGGCAGCAGCGCCAGCTGGTTGCGCAGCGACTCGCCCACCTCCTTCAGCGCCGCCTCTTCCACATCGCCATAGATGGCAATGCTCATCAGCTGGCTGCGCGCTATGACGCGACTGGCCACCGGCCGCTCCACATCGCTGGGGAAGGTGTTAATGGCGTCTATGCGGGTTTTGACATCGTTGAGAATCTGCTGAGGGTCGTAGCCCTGGGTGACTTCGATATACACCTGACCCCAGCCCTGGCGGGATTTGGAGCTGATCGAATAAATACCCTCAAGGTCGGCCACCGCCTCCTCAATGCGAATTGCCACCTGCTGCTCCACCTCGGCGGGGCCGGCGCCCGGGTAGCTCATCTCCACCTGGATCAGGTTGCGCGCCACCACCGGGAACACCTCTTTGTTGAGGTGACCAAAGCTGAAGGCGCAGCCGACAAAAATCAGCAGCATAAACAGGTTGGCCGCAACCTTGTTCTCGATAAACCATTGGATCAGCCGATTCATGATGCATCCCCGGTGGCTGCCGCTTCAGCTTCTACAGCTTCCAGCGCGCGGATTTGCGGCTCCACCCTGGCGCCTTCGCTCAGATAACTTTGGCGCTCCAGCACCAGCAATTCACCGGCAGCTATATCGCCCTGCAGCCACACAGACTCATCGTCGCTGCGCAGTACCCGCACAGTTTTCTCCTGCACCTGGTTGTCGCCATTGAGGGTGAACACCCGGTCGCGACGGAAGATCACCGACTTGGGCAGGCGCAGTACATTGGCCAGCGGCTTACCGGCGATTTCGGCGTGCACATACATGCCCATCAGCAGTGGCAGTTCATTTTTGTTGGGGTCGAAAGGTTCGGGCACTTCCACCACCGCGTAGTACATGCGCGATTGCGGGTCCAGGCTCGCCTCGGTGCGGGTCAGCTTGCCCTGCCAGTGGTAGGGGCGGCCCGCCACTGTGCCGCTCAGCGTCACCTGTGGCAGGGTTTGCTGCGCCTGGCCAAACGCCAGTGGCAGCTCGATAAGCGCTGTCTGCTCATCGGTAAGCGGCAGGCGTACCAGCGCCGCACCCGCGTCATAAACCGTTGCCAGCTTACTGCCGACATTGACAAATTGGCCCAGGTCCACCCAGGTGCTGCTCACCCGCCCGGCAAAGGGCAAGTGGATTCGGGTGCGCTCCAGGTTGAGTTGCGCCTGCTGCAAGCCCGCCCTGGCGGATGCCAACTGAGCTTCGGCAGCTGCCACCATGGGCTTGCGCAAAAACAGGCTGTTGGCTTCATCCGAGCCCAGGTCGCGCCATTGCAGTTTGGCCTGGCGCGCCTGGCCCTTTTCGGTAGCCAGGGTCTTCTCCGCGTCCGCCACGGCCGCCTGGGCACGGGCGACAGCAATTTGGTAATCGCGCGGGTCGATTTGCGCCAGAGTTGCGCCCTTGGCGAAGTAGCCGCCGCTGACAAACTGCGGCGATACCTCTACCAGCGCGCCAGCAACCTGGCTGATAACATCAATTTGCCGCCTGGGGCTGACACTACCCTGAGCGGAGACACTCACCGCCAGCGTTTGCGGTTCGGCCTTGATAACCGCCACCTTGGGCGGCGGGATTTCCTTTGCGGGTTTGGGCTGGGGTTGGGGCCGCGCCAGTATGACGGCGGCAATCAGCAGGCTGCCAATAAGCAGCACCCAGACAACAGGGGGCAGGCGTCCAGCCAGGGTCGACAACTTCATAATATCTCTCACAGCGAATAGTTTTTTAAAGCCCAGGGCGGCAATTTTAGGCGGGCTTATTTAGCCCGGGAAAATGTTTAACGCTTATTAACCTGCCGCAGTTAATTAGCGGCCCGCAGCCAATAAAAACCCCGGCACCTGGCCGGGGTTTTTTGTAAGCGGGGGCAGCTTAGCGCGGGGCCATGCCGGTCATCTGGCGCACCCACAGCGGCATGGCGGCGGCGCGTTTGGCGTTCACGTCCTCCACCAGTTTGCCTTTCAGGCGGTAATCCTTTTCGGCGGCGGGGTTGCGGTCGGACTGGTGGCTGTAATCCTGCTCCAGCGTGTAGAGATGGGTGGCTTCGAAGCCGGTGGATTTTTGCCAGACGGCGTTCAGGTGGCCGCTTTGCGACA
>CBIMZH010000583.1:0-2344 GCA_966248255.1 uncultured Cellvibrio sp. | reverse complement strand
GGCCCCTATAGGTGGGGATTTTTATTGGCGTCTTGCCTTGTAATTGTGCGTCGCCTGCCAATTGCGATTGGCTTTGGTGCAAATGTCGTTGGGCGGGGTCGCGGGCTGGGCGACTTTAATGCGGTAACAGCTCCTTGCCAATTCATTTAGTCAAAAGCTGTACCAAGTCTCAGCTAAAGACTGCACAGCGTTTTAACAATAAACACATTGCTGCTTTTTTAATCCCTTCTTTATTCAAAAGAAAAATACCCAGCCGAGTGCCCGCTGCAAATGCGTCAAATGACGTAGGTCACTGGGGTATTTATCGAATGGTTGCGCAGCGCCTCCACCACTAGATTGGGCAGCGTGGAATAGGCGAGCGTTAACAGTCCTCCGCAATCGAGCAAGGCTCCTGGACTCTCCACCGGGGGCTGAGCCTGAACCAGCAAGCGAAACCTGACGCAGTTAATTACCCAAGGCGTTAACTACTACAGCTCTTTTTTTGCGCAGCTTTTTAAGAGATTTAAACACTCGTTAATCAAAGCCAATAGAACTGAGGATTGACCATGAAAAGAAACCCCCTGAAAACCTTTAAAGCCGGATTGCTCGCCTTAGCGACCAGTTGCGCTTTAATGACCGCCCACGCGGCTGAGGTGAATACCACCGGCCTGGCTGTGACTGATAGCTCGGTAAAAGTGGGTATTCTCCACTCAGTAACCGGCACCATGGCCATCAGTGAGACTGGCTCGGTACAAGCGGAAAAATTGGCCATCGAGCAGATCAACGCCATGGGCGGTGTACTCGGTCGCAAAATTGAATACATCCAGGAAGACGGCGCCAGTGACTGGCCGACCTTCGCCGAAAAATCGAAAAAGCTGTTGGTGAACGACAAGGTTGCCGCTGTGTTCGGCTGCTGGACCTCCGCCTCGCGCAAAGCGGTACTGCCCATTTTTGAACAGTACAACGGCATGCTCTACTACCCAACTTTCTACGAAGGTCTGGAGCAGTCACCCAACGTGATCTACACAGGTCAGGAAGCGACTCAGCAAATTATTGCCGGTATCGACTGGGTGGTAAAAACCAAGGGTGCTAAATCCTTCTACCTGCTCGGCTCCGACTACATTTGGCCGCGCACTTCCAACAAGATCGCGCGCAAGCACATCGAAAAGTTGGGCCTGAGTGTTGTGGGCGAAGAGTACTACCCTCTGGGCCACACCCAGTTCAACTCAGTCATCAACAAAATCAAACTGAAAAAGCCTGATGTGATTTACGCGATTGTGGTGGGCGGCTCCAACGTAGCCTTCTACAAGCAGCTTAAAGCGGCGGGTATTGATATGACCAAAGAAAAACCCCTGGTACTGACCATCTCTGTAACTGAAGACGAGGTGCTGGGTATTGGCGGTGAGAACATGGTAGGCGCCTATGCTGCTATGAAGTACTTCCAAAGCTTGACTAACGACAACAACAAAAACTTTGTTGAAGCCTTTAAAGCCAAATACGGCAAAGACATAGTGATTGGCGATGTGACTCAAGCCGCTTACCTCGGCCCCTGGTTGTGGAAAGCCGCGGTGGAAAAAGCTGGCTCCTTCGATATCGACAAGGTGCGTGAAGCTTCTCCCGGTATTGAGCTGACCACTGCCCCAGAAGGCTATGTGAAAGTTCACCCCAACCACCACCTCTGGTCTAAAACCCGTATCGGCCACGCTCGCGCTGACGGCCAATACGATGTGGTGTACGAGACCAAAGACCTGATCGAACCCAACCCCTTCCCAGAAGGTTATCAATAACCGCAACAGGCAGCCCGCTTAGGCGGGCTGCTGTTTTTCGCCAGCCAGTGTTTTGCTTATTTGAAAATTGATTTAACCGTTGCCGTCAAGCCAAACGTAAAACTGCTTTGATTGACTGCTTTGATTGACTAAGAGGGCCGAGTCATGTTTGCGGAATACAGTACCTCGGAATTGCTATCCATATTTGCCATGCAGGGCGTGGCCGGATTAATTCTGTTTTCGGTGTTTGTACTTATGGCCCTGGGATTGGCCATTATTTTTGGGCAGATGGGTGTGATCAATATGGCCCACGGCGAATTTATGATTCTCGGTGCCTATGTCACTTATCTGACCTCTCATGTGTTTTCTACTTACCTTCCCGATTATTTCAGTATTTATTTTATTTTAGCGATGGTGCTCGCCTTTTTAGCCTCGGGCGCGTTAGGCGCGTTTGTCGAATGGGCGATGATCCGACATCTTTACAATCGACCACTGGATACGCTCTTGGCAACCTGGGGCCTGAGCCTGATTTTACAGCAGCTGTACCGCACGGTATTTGGCGCGCGCGAAGTGGGCGTGACCTTGCCCGATTGGCTGAT
>CBIMZH010000582.1:0-2348 GCA_966248255.1 uncultured Cellvibrio sp. | reverse complement strand
CATGCTCGAGATCGACGGCGACTCCATGATCGAGGCCGGCATCCTTCACGGCGATGGATGGCGAAAATGCATGGGAATATTTCCCCGAAAACGCCTACCATTTCTTAAACACGCTTTATGCTCGTTTGGTTGATCACCCGGAACTGGAGCTATCAACCTACAGTGAAATTATCGACGCACAAAAGCCGCACCCTTTAAAACTGGCCCACTTGGTGGCTGGCAGTTGGGTTTACGGAACCTTTTCCACCTGGATTGGCGATAAAGACAAAAACCGTGGCTGGGATATGTTGTGCGAAGCGAAACAGCAAGTGGACCAGGCGCTAAAAAAGAAGCGCTTTTCGGCAGAGCGCTTGGCGCAAATTGAAAAGCAGCTTGGTCTATGTGAGGGGTCTGATTGGTTCTGGTGGTTTGGCGACTACAATCCGGCGCAAAGCGTCAGTGATTTTGAGTACCTTTACCGCCGCCACCTGAGCAATCTTTACCAGCTAATTGAGGTGCCTGCACCTGATTACCTGCAACAGGTAATGAGTGTTGGCGGTGGGGCACCCGCTACCGGGGGAGTAATGCGTCAAGGACATGCCAATTAAGGAGAATTAAATGCAATTTATACCGGCCTCCGGTTCCTTATTTGGTCAACGCAGCGCCGGTGTATTGTTGCATCCTACATCGCTTCCCTGTAGTGAAAGCTGTTACGGCGGCAAGGCTAAAGACTGTTTCGGCACCCTGGGTAAAGAGGCGTATCGCTTCCTGGACTTTATGCAGGCTGCGGGCTTGAGTGTATGGCAGATGCTGCCCACTGGGCCGACCCAAGACGACTTGTCGCCTTATCAATCTATTTCAGCCCATGCGGGCAACCCGGATTTAATCAGCCTGGACTGGTTGCATGAGCAAGGCTGGATTACCCTTGATCCACAGCGCGAATGTAAAATTGATCGCAACAGTAAAGCTGCTTACCGTAAAGCTTTAGCAGTGCAATTTTTTACTTTTTTGCAAACAGAGCAGGGCGCTGAGACCGCGCAAAAATTTACTGCTTTTTGCAGTGCGCAAGGTTATTGGCTTGAAGATTTTGCCCTTTTTGTTGCACTTAGAACCAGCTATGGCAATCAAAGCTGGGTTGCCTGGCCGGAAGCCTTACGCAATCGCGAACCTCAAGCGCTGGCTGCAGCCAAAATTGAATTAGCGGAGCTGATCAGGCTGGTTCAATTTGAACAGTTTGCATTTTTTTCTCAGTGGTTGGCGCTTAAACAGTATGCCAATCAAAAGGGGATTAAGCTGTTTGGTGATATCCCCATTTTTGTCGGTCACGACAGTGCGGATGTTTGGTCCTGTCGGCATTATTTTTTACTGGACGAGCAGGGCAGCCCAAGCAGTGTTGCCGGCGTGCCCCCAGATTATTTTTCCGAGACGGGCCAGCACTGGGGCAACCCACATTACGACTGGCAGGCGATCCAGAGCGACAATTTTAGTTGGTGGCTAGAGCGCTTAAAAACCCAGCTGGAACTATTTGATTTTATTCGTATAGACCACTTTCGCGGGTTTGAGGCCTACTGGTCGATTCCAGGTGGCAGTGAAGATGCACGTAGCGGTTCCTGGGTTAAAGCGCCAGGTTATGAGTTTCTGCAAGCCTGTCGTAAAGCTTACCCGGAGTTACCCTTGGTTGCCGAGAACCTTGGCGTTATCACCCCCGAGGTTGAAGCTCTCCGCCACGCATTTGAATTACCGGGGATGCTGGTTTTGCAATTTGCTTTTGATGGCAACACGCAGAATCCGCATTTACCTCACAACCATACGCACCTGGATGTTGTTTACACAGGCACCCATGACAATGACACCACACTGGGGTGGTATCAGGGATTAGCGCAGGCCAACTGCGAGCAGCTAAAAAAATATTGCTTTAATACTGAAGAGCCAATGCCTTGGTTGCTGATTGCCTTAGCGCTTTCTTCAGTAGCACGCATGGTCATTATTCCCATGCAGGATTTTATGGAGCTGGATGGACGGCACAGGATGAATATGCCGGGAACTACTGATAAAAATTGGGTGTGGAAGTTTGATTGGGATCAAGTTGATCCAGGCCTGCCGGCGTATATTCGGCAGTATCTAGCGGGCTACCATCGTCTGGCGTAAGCGGCGAAGGTTCAAAATCACTCAACTTTTAAGGGATGGATTATGGAACACAGATGCAGCGAACGTTACTCAGCCGACATCAAGGTGTTAATTTACAAATTGAATATGCCGATTGCCATTGGCCGTATAAAAAATGGCAACTGTCACGGCCTGTTCATTGAGTCGGATTTGGCTGACGTAAGGCCGTTGCAGCAGTATGGTATTGAGATTATGCCAGTACC
>CBIMZH010000581.1:0-2351 GCA_966248255.1 uncultured Cellvibrio sp. | reverse complement strand
CGTTATGCGTATTGCACGCAGCCATAAATCCAGCCAGGCCCTGGCAATGGATTAGCGTTAAAACACCGACCTGCTCGGCTGCCTCAAACAAAATAAATACGCCATTACGGTCGATCCTGCTGGCGTATTTATCTGCACCTGCGTAGTATGCGCGCCTCGGCACCCTTAAGGTCAGTGCCGCCTTTCTCCCGCCGCGGTTTTTGCACTTTGCTTACCCGGCCACTCTCGCGCTCGCCAGACCTTGCCCCATTGCGGGAGGCCGAGCCACAGGAAAACTCTATGTCTTTTGAAAGCCTCGGCCTGCGCGCCGAAATTTTGCGCGCCATTGCCGAAGAGGGTTATAGCAACCCTACCCCGATTCAAGCTCAAGCGATTCCCGCCGTAATTAACGGTGGCGACATTCTTGCCGCCGCCCAGACAGGTACAGGTAAAACCGCTGGTTTCACCCTGCCACTGCTGGAAAAACTCAGCCAGAAAACTGCGCCCAAAACTGCCCAGGGCCGCCGCCCGGTGCGCGCGTTAATTTTAACCCACACCCGCGAACTGGCCGCCCAGGTGTATGAAAGCGTGCGCACCTATGGCAAGTATCTGCCTATGCGCGCCTGCGTGGTGTTTGGCGGTGTCAGCATCAACCCGCAAATGATGGCACTGCGCGGCGGTGTGGATATTCTGGTTGCCACCCCCGGTCGCCTGCTGGATCTGGTTAATCAAAACGCTGTATCACTGCGCGATATTGAAGTGCTGGTACTGGACGAAGCCGACCGCATGCTCGATATGGGCTTTATTCACGACATTAAAAAAGTTCTGGCGCTGCTGCCTAAAGCTCGTCAAAACCTGCTTTTCTCAGCGACATTCTCCGACGAAATTAAAGCCCTGGCCGACAAGCTGCTCAACCAGCCCACGCTGATTGAAGTGGCGCGCCGCAATACCGCCAGCGAACGTGTCAGCCAGCGCGTTTACCCGGTGGACCGCAACCGCAAGCGCGAACTGCTCACCTATATCATTAATGAAGGTGACTGGCAGCAGGTGTTGATTTTTACCCGCACCAAACACGGTGCTAATAAGCTGACCGAGCAACTGCAGAACGACGGCATCTCCGCTGCCGCTATCCACGGCAATAAAAGCCAGGGCGCGCGCACCAAAGCCCTGGAAGATTTTAAAAGCGGCAGCATTCGCGCGCTGGTAGCTACAGATATAGCCGCGCGCGGCATAGATATTGATCAACTGCCCTATGTGGTTAACTACGAGCTGCCCAATGTGCCAGAAGACTATGTTCACCGCATTGGCCGCACCGGCCGCGCCCAGGCTGAGGGCGAAGCTGTGTCGCTGGTGTGTATCGATGAGCAGCAATTTTTGCGCGCCATTGAAAAGCTGATTAAACGCGATATTCCCTCCATGGTCATGCCTGGCTTTGAACCAGACCCCAATGCCAAGGCCGAGCCTATAGTGCTGGGCAAACGCATGACCATTGGCGTTGGCGCAGGTAAAAACGGCAATCGTAAATCCGGCGGCGGCAACGGCCCCAAACTGGGGGCCAAGCCAAAAAATAGCAACAAGGGTAATGGCAATAGCAAGCCTGAGGCTGGTAATGGTGCCAACCATAAACCGCGTCGCCGCAACCCAAGCAAAGTGAAGCCCGCCCACGCCCAAGGTGGCAATGGCAACGGCCAAAAGCTCGGCTAGTCAGGCGAAATAAATCAGCAATAAAAAAGGCGGCCATGGCCGCCTTTTTTATTGCATGGGCAAAGTCTATTAACAGGTAACCTTAATTAACGGACAAAGCCCCAATCTTCCACCGCGACATCAGCCAAATCGCCAATTGCCGGTTTTGCCGCTGGCCTATAGCCATGCTTCATCGCCTCAGTGACGCTGGCGTGAAGCTTCTGTGCCGGTGCAATAGTGCGGGCTACTTTCAATAACCCCAGCTTTTCGACAATTGGTCCCAGGTCCGGGTAGTTGCCCCAAAACTCACTATAGCTGGGCCGACGCTCTCCCTCCGGGCACTGTACAGACCAGCCAGCTATACGCGTTAAATCCACCGCCAACCCCAAACCTTTCGCCTGGTTTAGCATCCAGAAAAGTGTGATATTGGATAAATTGGCATCCACATAGCCGCCGCCAATATTGGAATGAGCCCCGGCAAACCAGACCTCCAAAATCGATTGGCCTGGGTCTGCATCGCCGTAGTAGCTGGGAATAAATTGGCGACGCTGCTCATCCAGCGCCAGCGCCTGGCGAAAATTGGCAATATTGCGCGGGCTTTCCACATGGAAATCGTTAAAGCTGTCACCAAAGGCCAGAGCACCTACCGTATCCCAGACACCGGTAAAATAAATACTTGCCGCCTGCAT
>CBIMZH010000580.1:0-2352 GCA_966248255.1 uncultured Cellvibrio sp. | reverse complement strand
TTGCACAGCAGCGAGCATCGCCAACAGGTCCGCCTCCACTTTATTCCAGCCTACCGGCCAGAGTGGTTGTACCTGGCTCATATCAGTGACTGTTTCACCGGCACTCATGGCCTGAGGGGTTGGAAAACGCGCGGGGCGCTCGGGCACGCCTTCGGCCAAACGCAGAGGGATTTCGGCGCGGGTGCGATTGGCTATATAAGGCTTGTTTTTATCCATGCCATACATGGGCAATTGCGGCGAGATGATAATAAACGGCAGCGGCTTTTTTTGAATCCAGGCTTCGTACAGCGGGCCGTTTTTAATCACATAGTCCAACTCATCGCGACCATTGCCACGCTCGCCATTGCCATGCAAAAACAACATCAGTGGCCAGCGCTTGTTGCTGTTGGCGGAGTAGCCGCGCGGCAGGTAAACAAAGTATTGATGCGACTGCTGATCCAGCTGACTGAGGTAATCGACACGCAACAGCTGGTCGCCCAATTGCGGCGAAGGGTTTGCCACCTGGCTGCCAACTTGAGTATCTGAACTGTCGCTCTGGGTATTAGCGCCACCAGCTGATGTTGCGTAAAGACTAGCGGTGCTCAACAGCAGCATCAGGCTAACACTGAGCCTCAGCATTATTGTCATAGGGTTCCCCTTGTATTAACCCGGCAAAGCATAACCAATTGCAGCTACAGCGGCGAAAGTTTTGCATTTCTTAAAGGGGGGAGAGTGGCTGGCGCGCGGCCTTGCCGCAAAAAAACGGAGGCTCAAACTTGAGCCTCCCAAGTAGAGAGTAACAGGGTGGAGAGAGTAAAAGGATGGAGAAGGTAAAATCGAATTAGTTGAGGTAACGCTTTTTCAAACGTTTAATATCGCTGGCGCTTACGCCAATTTCTTTATCCAGGAAGTTTTCCACGCTGCCGTATTGGCTGTCGATAGCTTCAAAGGCGTACTTCAAGAAAGGCGTATTGTCAGGCATCACCAGCGGGTTGGGCTTGGACATATCGCCCTTGCCCTGATACTGCAGCATCATGGCGGCAAAGGCGTTGGTTTTGGCAGCCACTTTCAAATCCACATCGCCCGCTTCCACTAACGGACGACGGTACTCAGTCGACAGCAAATAATCCTGGTAAATTTGTTCGCGCGGCACACCTAAAGCGGTAAGCAAAAGCGCTGAAGCAATACCCGTGCGATCCTGACCGGCAGAGCAGTGAACCACGATGGGCGCCTGCCCTTTTACCAGGCTGTCAAAATACATGGTCAGCTGTGGTTTAAGGCTCATGGGCATACCGCGATACATCATATCCATGCTGAACTGGCGAGAGTCTTTGCCTGCAGCCGCTTTCATCATATCCATCATGCTGTAATCATGGTGCAGGTAATTAAGCTTGGCATTTTTTGCCCAGTAGTCGGGGTACAAATCCAACTCTTCGGATGAGCGCAAATCCATCACCGTTTTAAATTTAAAGCGCGCCAGATAGGCTTCGTCGCGGCTGGTGAGTTGCGACATGGCGCCGGAGCGGAACAGCAGGCCGCGCTTAACGGTTTTGTGATCCGCCGTTTCATAACCGCCCAGATCGCGGAAGTTGGAACCGCCCTGCAAAGGCAGCAAACGCTGGTAGGTTTGATCCAGCGGCATAGTGTTAAGCAACTGGTTTGAACTGAGTGAAGTTACCGCAGGCAGAGCAACCTGAGGCATCTCCGCACTGGCAGTTAAGGGCAGTGAAACCAGCAGCGACACCAGCGCGGCGGCCGAATAAAGCGCAGAGCGCTTGGCGGAAATAAGGGAGAATTTCATAACTAACTCCTAATAAATGAGAGCCTAAAAATACCGGAAGTACACATCAGGCAGAGCAACTGCCTGATGTGATGTTGCAAGCGAAAATTGCATTAGCTAAAGCGGCGGATTAGTAGTTAACGCGCAGGCCCATCAGGTAGTAGCGGCCGTAGCTTTCCGACTGGTTAACCAGGCCGTTGCCGTCGTAGCGCTTGTCGGTTTCATTGGTGAGGTTATTGGCGTTGGCGTAGATGGAAACTGAAGCGCCGTTCAAATCCAGCGGCAACTCGTAGCTCACACTCAGGTCAACACGGGTTTCATCACCCCAAACTTCATCCGGGCTTTCGATGGGCGATATCCAGGATTCGCGGAACTGATAGTTCACCCGCGCAGAGAAGCCGTTGTTTTCATAAAACACCGAGGCGTTGGTGATGGAATTGGAGGTGCCGGGCAGATCGTACTTGGTGCCAACTATGCCTTTAAATTCGATGTTGAAAAACTCGATATTGGCTGTCAAACCAAAGCGAGCCATGGCTTCGCTCAGGTCTATGGCCTGGCCTGTAAAGTTCAGCTAAACACCTCTGAGTTGGCCG
>CBIMZH010000579.1:0-2353 GCA_966248255.1 uncultured Cellvibrio sp. | reverse complement strand
TGCAGGCCTGTGGCCAGAAAGGTCCACTGTATTTGCCCCAGCCGGATCAGCCGGCACCCGAGCATACCGACGCGGATCACTCCGGCCCAGAAACTTCTGACCAGGACGCGGAGTAGCTGTTTAGCGCCTCCTGCCCGTTAAACCCAGAGACACTTTATACCGAGCTTGTTTATGCAACACTTTACCCAACGCGATGGCCAACTCTACGCTGAAGACCTGCCCCTGGCCGCTGTGGCCGAGCGTTTCGGCACCCCTTGTTACGTGTACAGCCGCGCCGCTTTTACCCAGCAGTACCTGGCCTATGCCCAGGCCCTGGGCAGCCATCCAGGCATGATCTGCTACGCGATTAAAGCCAACTCCAACCTGGCCATTCTCAATATGCTGGCCAAGCTGGGCGCCGGTTTTGACATCGTCAGCGGCGGCGAGCTGGAGCGCGTACTGCGCGCTGGCGGCAATCCCGCGCGTATCGTTTTCTCCGGCGTGGGCAAAAGTGTGGAAGAGATGGCGCGCGCGCTGGATGTGGGCATCTTCTGCTTTAACGTGGAATCCGAAGCCGAGCTGGAACTGCTCGCCCAGGTGGCGGCAGAGAAGGGCAAAGTGGCCAATATCTCGCTGCGGGTAAACCCGGATGTGGATGCCAATACCCACCCCTATATTTCCACCGGCCTTAAAGAGAACAAGTTCGGTATCGCCATTGAGCGCGCGCCGGCGGTTTACGCGCGCGCCGCGCAATTGCCCAGCCTGGCCATTAAAGGCCTGGACTGCCATATCGGCTCGCAACTGACCCAGCTGACTCCCTTTTTGGACGCGCTGGATCGCCTGCTGCTGTTGATCGATCAGCTGGCGGCGCAGGGCATTAACATTTCCCACCTGGATCTGGGCGGCGGTCTGGGCGTGACCTATCGCAACGAGACACCACCAGCGGTGGCCGACTACATAGGCGCAATCAAAGCCAAGCTGGGCGATCGCCCGCTGTCGCTGATGTTTGAGCCAGGTCGTTCTATTTCCGCCAACGGCGGCGTGCTGCTGACCAAGGTGATGTTCCTCAAACCCACTGAGCACAAAAACTTCGCGGTGATTGATGCCGCCATGAACGACAATATTCGCCCCTCGCTCTACCAGGCTTGGCAGGAGATCCGCGCCGTTAAGCCGCGCGCTGAAGCAGGTAAAGCCTGGGACCTGGTGGGCCCCATTTGCGAAACCGGCGACTTCCTGGGTAAGGATCGCGAGCTGGCCATTGAGCCGGGTGACCTTTTGGCGGTAATGTCCACTGGCGCCTATGGTTTTAGCATGAGCTCCAATTACAACACCCGCGGCCGCGCCGCCGAGGTAATAGTGGATGGCGACCAGATGCATCTGGTGCGCGCGCGCGAAACCTTCGAAGATATGATTCGCGGTGAAGCGGTACTGCCGGAGTAATCCGGTCGAGTGACAATCAGCGGACGAGTGAGACACTGAATGCGTTTACGTTTTAGCAAAATGCACGGCCTGGGCAACGACTTTATGGTGATCGATGGGGTCAGCCAGAGCGTGCGCCTGTCGCCGGAAAAAATTCGCGCCCTGGGCGATCGCCATTTTGGTATCGGCTTTGATCAGCTGTTGCTGGTGGAAATTCCGGAAAACCCCAATGTCGATTTTCGCTATCGCATTTTTAACTGCGACGGCAGCGAAGTGGAAAACTGCGGCAATGGCGCGCGCTGTTTTGCGGTGTTTGTGCGCGAGCGCAAACTCACTGGCAAGCGCGTAATTAAAGTGGAAACCGCCAGCGGCATCATGGAGCTGCGCGTGCAGGACAACGAGCAGGTGAGCGTGGATATGGGCGTGCCCCGTCTAGCCCCTGCCCAGGTACCCTTTGTTGCCGATAGCCAGGCCGCAACCTATCCGCTGGATGTGGACGGCTTGAGCTGCGATATTTCCGCTGTGTCCATGGGCAACCCCCATGCGGTGCAATTGGTCGACAATGTTAATACTGCGCCGGTAGAAACTATCGGCCCCAAGGTGGAAAATCACCCGCGCTTCCCCGCGCGCGTCAATGCCGGTTTTATGCAGGTAGTATCGCGCAATGAAATTAATTTGCGCGTCTATGAGCGCGGTGCTGGCGAGACATTGGCTTGCGGTACAGGCGCCTGTGCTGCTGTAGTCTCTGGCCGTCTGCGCGGCCTGCTCGATGAAAAAGTAAAGGTGAACCTGCCCGGTGGCAGCTTGAATATCGAGTGGCCAGGCGAGGGCAAGTCAGTGATTATGACCGGTCCAGCAGTCACAGTATTTCACGGGCAAATAAGAATTTAAGGGAAGCGAAAACACCATGACCGACAGCAAACGCCCCACCCTGGCCGACCCATTGGAACCGGAA
>CBIMZH010000578.1:0-2361 GCA_966248255.1 uncultured Cellvibrio sp. | reverse complement strand
CAGCCACAAATAAGTTTTATTGCGTTGATTGTGCTTACTGCTTGCCATAGCCAGCGTCTCCCCTTGGTTATAGTTATTGAGTTTTAGAAAACTAAACCATGACCAAATGACTGTGCAAGGTCAAGCGGATTAACAATTTAAAACCATTGAGGTGGATACTGCTTTAATTACGCCGAATTAGTGAGGATTGATATTGGCTTGCGCTAGTGCTGTTAAATACACGCTTAATTGAAAATATTTTAAGCAAAACATGATGGCCAACAATTACTCCACCTGCATTTATATGAGCTTTACGCGAAGAAAAATTATTTAACTCTACGTGGGTAAGAATGCCTTTTTTACCCTCTATTACTGCTTGGCTTTGAGCAAACTCAACCAGCTTAGAAAATAGCCCTCTGCCCCTTGCATCAGGCCTGGTATAGGCCTTGTACCCATAATAATAATCACTCGAGACACTGGCGCAATAATTACGACTAGTATTTACCGGACAATCAGAAAACCAAAAATAACTTTTTAGTTCCCCCTGCTCAAAATAAGCAGCCGCTTTTTGCTTTCCCTCAATTGCCGCGTCTATCCATTCTTTTTGCACCTCCAACTCTGGGCTTTCCAACTGCCGCAGGCATTCACCCGAGAGCCAACGAATATCTAATGTGTTGTCTAATTGTTTATTGCCAGCAAAGCGATACACCAATAAAAAACGTAATTCAATAAATTTATTTACCAGCACATAAGCTAAGTCAATCAAAGAGTTAACAGCACCATTTTTTCGGTAATTATTATATATTCTCTGCCAAAGGTTCGGCGCGGTAGTTGTCAAGTAATAGTAATTACTAACTCTCTTTCTCACTGGCAACCAGCGAGAAAAATAGCTATACCCCTGAACTTTATAGCCAAGTTTTAAAGCGGATTTAATTGACGGTTTATTTTCAAAGTCTATGGCCGCAAACAACCCCTGAAAACCATTAGCTTTTATCCAGAAAAGCGCACAAGAAACCAAGGCAGCGCGCACCCCCTTACCACGAAATTCAGGAAATATATGCAAGCCATAACCGCAAAGATAACCTGGCTTAATATGAGCAGTGTAAGGGCCAGTGTGAGGGTATTGTCCAATTGCATAAAAGCAAATTCCAGCTAGCTGCTGGCCTGCATAAGCGGCAACACAAATACTCTCTCCCAGTTCAATGCGGCGAATATTCGCTTCGTCAGACTTGACCAAATTATCAGCCACTAACTGACGCAGCGCCTGAGCTGAAATTAGGTTTGTACTAAGCTGACTTTGCTCAACAAGTTCGCCTGGCGCCATTAAAAGAACTTCTGGAAATTTGATTCCGACTACATTCAATATTTTTTTTATCATTCAGATCAATCCTTGCTCAGGAGATTTACCTGGCTATTAATGTTATACGGCTAAGCAACCCTTGATGGCTGTTTTTGACGAAAGATAATTTGCATGGCGACCATAGCAACTAAGAGTGCTGCCGATGCCCAATAGCGACTTATCTCCAAACCGCCATCGTCAAAAGGTTTATCCAGCAGGTCGCCCACCACCGCGCCCAGTGGGCGAGTGAGAATAAAGGCCGCCCAAAACAATAACGTGTGGGAGATGCGAGTAAATTGGTAGGCGAGCGCCAGTGTAGCCAGAATACTGGAGAAAATTATGCTGCTTGCCGCAAAGCCCAGGCCTTCGGTATCCGCTACCCAATCGCCCAGTGCGGTGCCCAGGGTTTGCGAAAACATAATGGTGACCCAGTAAAAAATTTCTGACTTGGCGGAATTTACGGAATCAACGGCAACACTGCCCAGGGTTAAATACCAGGCCGCCAGAGATGCAAGCAATAACAACAGCAGCAAACTGGAACCACCGGCATAGCCAATGCCCAGCGATCTGTCGGCGAAATCTGCAACTGTGGTGCCCAGGGTGGTGGTAGTAATTATAGTTACCCAGTAGATCACTGGATGAAATGCCTTGGCTTGTATTTGTACCCACACAGAGGCAAAAAATAAACCGGCGAATATTGCCGAGCTGGTGAGATAGCCAAGATCCATCGACATGGACACAGCATCGCCTGCAGTTTCCCCCAGGGTAGTGGCCAGAACTTTAGTGAGCCAAAAATCCAGCGTGACGGCGGGCACTGTGATCTTCGGCTTCCTGGCCAGGCGTTCTTCAAGATGCTCGAGCATCGGGTCGCCGGGTTCGCGCCCAAAGTCGAAGCGATACGAGTGAATGACGACTTCGACGAAGTCTGGGTTCTCGAACGAGGCGGCCGTTCGTTCGAAGACGCTTTTGCTGAACTGCCAATGTGGCGACCACTGACGCCAGAGCATGCGGCACAGGTCGCGTCGATAGTCGCGAAGGCATTC
>CBIMZH010000577.1:0-2362 GCA_966248255.1 uncultured Cellvibrio sp. | reverse complement strand
AATGGACGGAATTTAGCAAGCGGTATGCCAGTGGCGGATCAAATCATCAATGACGCGCGGGAACGTTTGCATTCCCGAGGTGACAAAAGTGTATATCTCTATGATTTTATTTATTTTTTAATCGTATTTTTGAACACAACTGCTAAGGCACTAGCCCAGTTTTATATCTATCTGGGCTCATTTTTACCCTTGGATGCCACAAAACATCAAATTTGTGCACCACAAAAAAACACTTTCGATCCTGGCGGGCACATATAAGCCAATATTTGATGCAAAAACCCAAGGCGCACTTGGCAGACAAAGCACCAAATTAAAACGTTACGCACAAAAATATTGCACGCAAAAGATGAAGGCATGTGTAAGCCGGTGAAATACCACGCCAGCATAAACTGGGGCAAACTGTAAAAAACCTTCTAAAATCAACTATATTCGATCTAAAGTTGATAACAACTTTAAATGTAGCGCAGGCAAGCTCGTACCTATGACGATTAACGCTCACCTTCATCACTGGCTCAATAAACTGGTTATCCCGACCCAGGATCTAACCAGCCTGAGCTTCTGCCAAGGTAATCGGGAATCACAGGTGCGTAAATGGTTGCAAGATTTGCCGATGACGCAGATCCAGGCTGTCAGCGCCCTGTTTTACCGGGCCATGCCCGAAGTGAGTCGCCTTAAAACCTCGGCAGAGAACCGCCTGGCCATACTGGAAGCGATGCGTAATCCGGTTTTTCAATGCCTTGAGGGGTTGGCACAACGCTACCTTAACCAACCGCTGATCCTGCCCGAGGCTGCCCTCAAAACCGCCACTATTGCCCAAGCCATCCTCAAGCATATGAATAATGCTTACCTGACGACCGCCCAGGAACTCTGCACCCAGTCCAATCCCAAGGAGGAGTTACAGGAAACCAGGGCATTGGCCATCCACCGGGCGCTCTGCGGTCTGGGTCAACAGGTGCTACGTAACTACCAACTCTACGTTCCTATCTCGAGCCAGGTGTGGGCGGAAATCCATGCGCTCTACCAAATAGCGCGCCTGCTGGAGTTGGAACAAATTCCCGTGGAGGACTCTCTACCCCACCACCACCATATCAACACCATTCATGCTGCTTATTTGCGCCTGTTGTTGCTTGCCAGTGCCCGACCCAACCAGTTGCGGCAAGAGGAAGTGGCGCAATGCTATAACGCCCTGGAATTTCTGGTCTCCTCAGCAGAGCTGGATAAATACGATGCGGCCGGGAAAGAAAATTTGTTCGTGGTACTCACGGCGGGTAATAGTCCACCGCTTTATAAATCGCGCCTGTCGCTGGTTGAAGCCAAACAACAAGCCCAATACTTACTGGAATTGCGTACCACCCAATTGATCACCAGGCTGAAAGAACTCCAATCCACGCCAGCGGAAGATTCCAGCTCACAACCAGGCCCGACACTTAGCCCGTCCCTCAACAATCATCTCATACAAGCATGGAGCCATTTGGCGTTGCGCAGTTTTGAGCGGCAAGGTGTGCAGGCAGATATAGAAATTACGATTGGGTTAACCAACATTCATTACCATTTGTCTGGCGGCCTGCCATTCAACGTGTTTCTCAATCAATCCAGCTCTTTGGCCGGAGAGGAGAAGGGCGCTATTTTTCAGAAACGCGGCGCAAAACTAAAAACCGAAGATCCCGAAAAAGGCGATGATCCCTGGGGTAATGCCTTCGATATTACCGGCACCATTCTCGATGGAGCACAGCGTTCTACCAGTAATATCGAGTACGCATTGCAAGCGAAAGAGAAAGAGGACCACGCTGGTAAATACCCTATTTTTACGGTTCCCATGACCGACCGCAGCCCCGGCGGATTTGGTCTCGAATGGCGCGATGAGATTCCCGGCCAGGTCAAAGCAGGAGAGCTGGTGGGTCTGCGCGAATATGGTCGCAACCGTTGGAGTATCGGTGTCGTGCGCTGGGCTCACCAGATCAAGGGAGCCACCCAATTAGGTATCCAGGTATTGGCGCCCCAGGCCATGCCTGTCGGCCTCGCCGTTGTTCATAAGACCGGTGGCCTCTCTGAATATTTGCGCGGCCTACAAATTCCGGAATTAAAAGCGATCAATCAACCGACGAGCCTGCTCGCCAACGCCATCAGTTTCCATGAGTATTCCAAGGTAAAACTTTATAGCCGGGCACCGGGTGGGGAAGCGCGCGAAGACATTAACCTGCAACTCACCCAACGCCTGTTTGCCACCGGATCCTTCAGCCAATTTGCCTACCGTGTTTTGGCCAGCGCCAAGCCCCAGGACAAAGACAAGGATAAAGAAGACTTTGATTCTGTTTGGGAGTGATTCCTTCCGTGCCTTTAAAAGATTCGACCAAGTCGCATA
>CBIMZH010000576.1:0-2366 GCA_966248255.1 uncultured Cellvibrio sp. | reverse complement strand
CATCTGCAGGTTATTAAACGGCCGCGGGTTGCGCTTATCTCCACCGGCGATGAATTAATCGCGCCAGGCATGCCGCTGGCGCCGGGGCAAATTTACGACAGCAACCGCTACGCGCTAAAAGCCCTGCTGCAGCGGCTGGATGTGGAGACTATCGACCTGGGTCAGGTGGGTGACGCGCCCGATGCTTTGCAGGCCCTGTTTGAACGCGCCGCCCACAGCGCCGATGCCATTGTCTGCAGCGGCGGTGTGTCGGTAGGCGATGCCGATTTTACCCGCAGCCTGCTCAGCGACATGGGCCGCCTGGATGTCTGGCAGTTGGCGATCAAACCGGGCAAGCCCTTTGCCTTTGGCCAGCTGCCCTCGCCCAGCGGCGCGCCTGTGTGGTTTTTTGGCCTGCCCGGCAACCCGGTATCGGCGCTGGTGACCTATCACCAGCTGGTAATTCCCGCGCTTAAACAGCTGGCGGGCGAAACAGCCAGCCAGTCGCCCAACACTTACCTAACGGCCAAAGCCCTGGTGCCGCTGAAAAAGCAGCCGGGGCGCATGGATTTTCAACGCGGGATTTTGCAGTTGCAGGCCGACGGCAGTTACGGCGTCAGCTCCACCGGCGCCCAGGGCTCCGGCCAGCTCAGCTCTTTAGCCAAGGCCAATGCCTATATAGTGCTGGAGCGAGAGCGCGGCAGTGTCGCCGCCGGGGAAGAGGTGCAGGTGCTGCCGTTTGATCGTTATATTCGTTAGCCGACTGCCGAATATTGACTATTTAGATGCCTTTGAATAGGGTTCGGCTTCCATACACCAAACTTAGGAAGGTTGAATAATGAATAAGGTTTTTATTTTCTGTGGTGCATTGGCCATTTCCGCTTGTGCGTCACTACCCAGCAATAGGCCCGTAACCCTAGTTGCCGCCGATGGCGAAGTCAGAACCGGAGCGCTGAATTACGACACACCCTATACAGGCGTTCTTTTGTTTAAAGGGCAGCAAGATCAGGAATCATTTTCGGGTCGTTACACCGTAGTCGATAAAACCGCTGTTAAACGATCATCTGGAACTATTGTTGTTCCTAGCTCTACGTCAGTTCCAGGAATTGGCACAGCCAGCTCTACCGAAAATAAAGAAATTCAGGCAGAAGGCTTTTGGGCTGCCAAGGGCGACAAAGGTACAAGCATTCGATGTACGCTGAAAATCGGTCTTCAAGGGCATGGCAACGGAACCTGTACCACTAACACTGGCGAATCTTATGAAATCACCCTATAGCCCATGTTAAATCTACCCAAAAATAATCCTGACGATGAAAGCTTAATTAAAAAGGCCAACAACGACCCAAACTGGCCAGCTGACATTGATAACCCATGTGACTGGGATCGAGTTGGTCTCTGGAGCAAAATCTGGTTCAAGATTGGTGACACAGTGAAAATGCTGATCGCCATTTTTGCTATTGGCGCAATCGTTATCGCCTGTCATGAAACCTTTTTTAAAGGCGGCAATGGCATGGATGAACCTAGGTGCGACCCTGGCCCAACAGGTTGCGTCGAATATTACGATTAACGGACCGGCCTTCCCTCAAACTTCTTCTGCATTCCAACTAGTACGCCTCCATTTTAGTGTTGCATGATGGAGGCATACTTAATTTCCTATTCTTTCTCGCACAGTACAAAAAGTATAAGAGGTGAGGGGCGTCGGATTCGAACCGGATAACCAAAGGCCTTTCCCATAGACAACAACCCCTCACCGGAACCAAGTTTAACTTCTGGCTAAGACGTCATCTAGCAACTTGCTCCTGCACTAAATCCCCCTGATGTTCGGCTTTGCTAAACAACCGCTTAATCCACTGCAACAAATCATCCACATAGGTAAACACCACTGGCACTACCACCAGGCTGAGCACTGTGGAGCTGAGCAGGCCGCCGATTACGATAATTGCCATTGGCTGGCGGAAGCTGGGTTCGGCGCCCAGGCCCAGGGCGTTGGGCAGCATGCCGGCGCCCATGGCGATGGTGGTCATGATGATCGGCTGGGCGCGCTTGTGGCAGGCGTCGACCAGAGCCTCCAGCCTGGCCATGCCTTTGCGCCGCGACAGCACCGTGTACTCCACCAGCAGAATGGAGTTTTTGGTGACTATGCCCATCAGCATCAGCAGGCCAATAATCACCGGCATGGAGAAAGACTGGCCGGTCACCCAGAGCGAAAAGAGCGCCCCAGCCACCGCCAGCGGCAGCGCCGAGAGGATGGTCGCCGGCTGCATAAAATCGTGAAATAACAGCACCAGCACCGCGTAGATACAAAAGATGCCAATGGCCATGGCAAAGCCAAAACCGGACATCAGCTCCTTAAGCCGCTGCGCCTCGCCCAAGTCCAGCAATTTCAC
>CBIMZH010000575.1:0-2366 GCA_966248255.1 uncultured Cellvibrio sp. | reverse complement strand
GTGGGCCTGAGCATGAAGGCCACCGTGGACATGCACGACCAATCAGGCAGCCTGGTCGCCACCCAGGTGCGCAGCCAACCGCAAGCCCTGGTAGCGTCTGAAGCTCACGACCAGCAGGTTGATGCCAAGATCGCCGCCATCATCAGCGCCAACGCTGGCCGCAACTGAGTGGAACACTTGAACTATGTCCAACGCTAACGCCTCTGCCCAGATGCCCGCGAGCCCCGCCCTGCCCATGGGCCTGGTGGCTACGGCGCTGGCCCTGGGCACCTTTATGCAGGTGCTGGATACCACCATTGCCAACGTATCCATTCCCACCATCGCCGGTAACCTGGGGGTTTCGCCCAACCAGGGCACCTGGGTGATTACCTCCTTTGCCGTGGCCAATGGCATCTCGGTCCCGCTCACCGGCTGGCTGATGATGCGCTTTGGCGTGGTGCGCACCTTTGTGGTGTCGGTACTGCTGTTTACCCTGGCCTCCTTTCTCTGCGGTGTCGCCTGGAGCCTGGAGTCGCTAATTCTGTTCCGTATCCTCCAGGGCGCTGTGTCCGGGCCAATGATTCCCGGTTCGCAAGCGCTGCTGCTGTCGCTATTTCCGCCCCATAAAAAAGGCTCGGCGCTGGCCATCTGGTCGATGACCACCCTGGTGGCGCCCATTTGCGGGCCCATACTCGGCGGCTATATCTCTGATAACTACTCCTGGCCCTGGATCTTTTTGATCAATGTACCGGTGGGGATTTTCTGCGGCTATGTCTGCTGGAAAGGCTTAAAAGCGCGGGAGACACCCACCAAGCAAATTCCGGTGGACTCCATTGGCCTTGGCCTGCTGGTGGTCTGGGTAGGCGCACTGCAAATCTTCCTCGACAAAGGCAAGGAGCTGGACTGGTTCCACTCGCAATTTATTGTGGTTACCAGCCTGATTGCCCTGGTGGGTTTTATCGCCTTTATGGTTTGGGAGCTGGGCGAAAAGCACCCCATCATCAACCTGGGCCTGTTTAAAAACCGCAACTTCACCATAGGCACACTGGCGCTCTGTTTAGGCTATGGCATCTTCTTTGGCGCAGTGGTTTTGCAGCCGCTGTGGATGCAAACCTGGCTGGGCTATACCGCTACCTGGGCTGGCTTTGTCGCCGCGCCTTCGGGTGTGGTTGCAGTGATTATTGCGCCCTGGGTGGGCAAAAATATTACCCGCTTTGATGCGCGAGTCTTTGCCACTATCTCGTTTATTATTTTCGGCACCTCCTACTTTATGCGCTCCGGCTACACCGCCGATGCCAGCTTCGGCGTTTATGTGGCACCGCTGCTGGTGCAGGGTATTGCCATGGCAATTTTCTTTGTCGCCATGCTGTCCATTTTGCTTGACGGTGTACCCGAGCATCAGATACCTGCAGCCTCAGGCCTGTCGAACTTTTTGCGCATAGTCGCCGGTGCTTTTGCCACCTCGATTTGCACTACCTTCTGGGACGACCAGGCCTCGGTGCATCAAACGCGCATGGCCGAAGCCTCAAGTATTTATGATGTGAATATGCAGCAGACACTCCACCAGATGAATGCCGCTGGCTTTAGCGATCAGCAAGCGCTGGGCCTGTTGACCCACCAAATGAGCAACCAGGCGCACCTGATGTCGATTGTGGATTTCTTCTGGATCGCCGGCTGGCTCTGCTGGGGCATCGCCGGTATTGTCTGGCTCACCCGCCGCCCCCAGGGCGCGGGCCATGCGGTAGCAGCGGATTAGAGTTTTCTAACTCCAACAATAAAAAAGCGGCGAGCCCCAAAAAGCTCGCCGTTTTTTTTGGCTCCGGATATTTCAAGCCCCTTTAACCTGGCCGTCATTGCGCTAGGCCAATTTGGCCACAAGCCACCAGCGCCTCTCTAGCCTTTATTTGCCCAACACCTGGCTAGCCTCTGCACAGGCAAATTTACGCACCAAAACGCACTTGGGTTGACCAAGTAGCCGCCATGACATTTTCAAATTCAACAACCTTTTCATATGCAATACAATATCAAACATTCTTGTATACTAGGACTATAGAATATTGACAATGCAAAATAGTCTGTGTGACTATTTGATGGCGGCAGTGCCCGTGATTTTCCGCTTCATCTCTAATAATCATCCTCTACACCGTCATTTCTAACATTAATTACTGACGCAAGAGGCCAACATCGAAAAGGAGGTGCTGCCATATCTGGCAGCTAAAAACAGCAATGAAAGCAAATCCCTTTTTAAAACGCTTGCAATCAACAACCAACACCCCGGCCTTTCGGCGCTCACTGCTGGCAGTAGCCATAGTCGCTGCTACCCCAGTAGCCTTGGCCCAGACTGATGAGGCCCCAAAAACCACCAAAACCCAAGCGGCCAAAACCCA
>CBIMZH010000574.1:0-2373 GCA_966248255.1 uncultured Cellvibrio sp. | reverse complement strand
ACCCTGGGGGAAAAGTACCTCGCCCTCGGCAGGAAAGCGGGTCACTTCTATCGCCCCTACGCGCTTACTGTGCTTGCTGTGGTTATAAATTTTGTAGGTAATGGCTATGGCATTGCTGCCGGCCAGCGCATAGCTTTTGCTAAATTGATAACCGGTTTTGGGGTCTATACCGCTGGTAAATTCAAGTTGATTGGCTCTGGACTCCAGACTGTAAGGCGCGCTGTCCAATACTACCAGCGGTGGCCAATTCCATTCCGACTGGGGACTGGACCAAAGCACGGTACCCCAATCACCGATCTTGTCCAGCTGGGTTTGATACATGAGCTCATGACTGCCAACTTTTAGCGACTTAACTCGCGCGGCAATTTGGGGGGTTACCTGCATGTGTATTTGCCCCTGGTTAATCACCAGGTTATCGCCTTCACGCGATACGAAATCCGGCAGTGGACTGGAGGGCGCCTGCTCCTGAGGGTCGCAGCCAGCAAGACACTGGGCGAGCCCCAACAACAATAAGAGGGATAGGCGTTTAATCATGCGGTAAAAATGGCCCTTGGGGCAGCGGCTGAAAACCAGCTGCCGAAAACTCGGAAATCGTACAAATTAGCTGACCAAGTTTACCGTCTTTTATAACCCGACACTATTTACTGCTAGGTAAAGCCTAGTAAAGCAAAGTAAATAACTTGCGCTGGAACTCAATCGCCAGAGGATCGCCCTTGCCCAGGCTGGCTAGAATTTCGGTGTAGCGCTTGCGCGCCTCACCTTCGGCATGATTGCGATCCCTGCGCAAAATCTCCAGCAAATGCTCCAGCGCCGGGCGGTAATTTGATTCCTGATACAACTGAATAGCCAGCTGATAGCGCAGCGACAGGTCCTCAGGTGCAGCGCTAAAGGCCGCTTCAAGCGCTGCCAATTCCGGCGTTTTGGCAGCCTGTTTGGCCAGCTCCAACTGGGCCTTTAATTGCTCGTAGTGCCCATCTTGATCAACCATTTTGATATTGGCCAAGAGTGCTTCCACATCCTCCAAGCGATGCAAGTGCAGATAGCATTCAGCCAAATGCAAATTAATGCTGGCGAGACCGGCAGACATTTCACTGGCCTGGCGCAACACTGGCAAAGCCTCAGCGTATTGCGCTTGTGCCATGAGCGCCTGCGCCTCCGCCAGGGGTGCCGCCCAGGGCTTGGGTAGATATTTTTCCAAGAGTTCGCGCACCTGTACTTCGGGCAAGGCACCGGCAAAACCATCTACCGGCTGACCATCCTTCATCACCATTACTGTAGGCAAGCTGCGCACACCAAACTGCGAGGAGATCATGTGCATTTCATCGGCATTAACCTTGGCCAGTAAAAAAGCGCCGGCAAACTCATTGGCCAGCTTTTCCAGAATCGGCATCAGCGATTTGCAGGGGCCACACCAATCCGCCCAAAAATCCACTACCACCGGACGCTTGAAGGATTCATCAATAAGCAGCTCGCGTGCGTTTTCAAGGTTGATATCGACTATGTTCATATTCAATTCCGTTACTTTGCCTTGCTCTTTAGTGGTGACTGCCAGGAAAAATACAAGTATTGGGGCGATGTTGCGACAAATAAAAACGCCGCACTAAATGCGGCGTTTTACGCAAGCTGGCCTAGTCATTATTTGCGGATATTGTCCGCAATAAATGCCTGAACCTTGGCCAGCTCCTGCGGCAACACTGTGTAGCGCTCTTCGCGCTCAAACAGATCGCTCATATGGTGCGGCAGTGCCGGATCTTCCGCCTGCCCCGCTTTACGCACCGCCTCCGGGAACTTAGCCGGGTGCGCTGTGGCCAGACACACCATAGGAATATCCTGACGGCGGCGAGTTTTACGCGCGGCCTCTACACCAATGGCGGTGTGTGGATCGAGCAGGTATTCGGTGCTTTCAAAAACATCGCGAATCACCTCTATGGTCACTTCATCACTGACGCCATAGCTGGTAAACAGCTCGCGGGCTTTAGCCAGCGCAGTTTCACTCAGCACCATAGCGCCCGATTTGAAATCTTCCATCAACTGGCGAATGGCATCGCCATTGCGGCCGTAAAGGTCGAACAACATACGCTCAAAGTTGCTCGACACCATAATGTCCATGCTGGGCGACAAGGTGTGTTGCAGCTGGTGCTTGCTGTGATCATTGCTGGAGATACAGCGGTGCAAAATATCATTGCTGTTGGTGGCAATAACCAGCTGATCTACCGGCAACCCCATTTGCTTGGCCAGATAACCCGCAAAAATATCGCCGAAGTTACCGGTTGGCACAGAGAAAGCCACTGGGCGGTGCGGTGCACCTACAGCCAGACCGGCGTAGAAGTAATAAACGATCTGCGCCATGATGCGCGCCCAGTAGATGGAGTT
>CBIMZH010000573.1:0-2381 GCA_966248255.1 uncultured Cellvibrio sp. | reverse complement strand
CGGCCTGGGCAGGGTCAACCCCAGCGATAACAACGAGCCGTTCAACATGGCCTATCTGGCGCTGCGCACCTGCGGCGCCAGCAATGGCGTCAGTCAGCTGCACGGTCAGGTCAGCCAGCGCATCTTCCAGCCGTTATTTCCCCGCTGGCCAGAGCGCGAAGTGCCTGTGGGCTATGTCACTAATGGCGTGCATGTACCCACCTGGGACTCCCCCGGCGCCGATCAGCTGTGGACCCAGC
The DNA here is from genome assembly GCA_966248255.1 of uncultured Cellvibrio sp. GTDB lineage: Bacteria > Pseudomonadota > Gammaproteobacteria > Pseudomonadales > Cellvibrionaceae > Cellvibrio. The sequence goes on along the minus strand of CBIMZH010000573.1, from coordinate 2,142 downwards.
TTTACGGCAAACACCGCTGGCGCGAGCATCTGCACAAACTCGCCCCCGCAGCCTTTGACCAGGTGAGCGACCAGCAGCTGTGGCAATTGAGCAGCCAGGGCCGCGCGCGCCTGGTGGATTACGCGCGCTCGCGGCTGGAATACCAATGGCGCGAAGACGCCCTTGCACCCGCCTGCGCCTACGCGCGCGAGCTGCCGCTGGACCCTAATATTCTCACCCTGGGTTTTGCCCGCCGCTTTGCCGAATACAAACGCCCCGACCTGCTGCTGCGCGACCCCGACCGACTCGCGCGGCTGCTCACCAACGCCCACTACCCGGTACAACTGGTGGTGGCCGGCAAAGCCCACCCGGCGGACGATATAGGCAAGCGCGCGCTGCAGCGCTGGTATGAATTCGCCCAGCGCGCCGATGTGCACAAACATCTGGCGCTGCTAGAGGACTACGACATCACCCTGGCCCAGCATCTGGTGCAAGGCGTGGACGTATGGATCAACAACCCGCGCCGCCCCTGGGAAGCCTGCGGCACCAGCGGCATGAAGGTGTTAGTGAATGGCGGCCTGAACCTGTCCAGCCTGGATGGCTGGTGGGCAGAGGCCTATACCCCGGAGCTGGGCTGGACCCTGGGCGATGGCCAGGAGCACGGCCCAGAGGCGGATGCCGCCGAAGCCGAACAGCTGTACCAACTGCTGGAACAGCAGGTTATCCCCCTGTTTTACCAGCGCAATGGCGGCGATATTCCCCACCCCTGGGTAGCTAAAATCCGCGCCAGCATGACTCAACTCACCTGCCGTTTTAGCAGCAACCGCATGCTGCAAGAGTATCTGGAAAACTACTATCTCCCCGCCGCCAAAAGCCTCCAGGCGCGCCAGTCAAATGACGGCGACCTGGCCAAACAATTACGCCAATGGCAGCGCCTATTGGAACTCCACTGGCACGAAATCCATATGGGCAAGCTGCATTTAAAGGCCAAAGATCCAACCAACGGGGAAAACGGCTGGGACGCAGAGGTGAATGTTTATCTCGGCGGATTAAACCCGGAGATGGTACGAGTTCAATTATTTGCCGACCCTACCGCTGAGCATGAAGGAACGGTGCTGGATATGCGCTTCGATCCCCTTCCGGAAAATCAGGCGGGAACCGGCTCGCTGCGCTACCTGGGCAGCATCAACAGCCAGCGCCAGGCACAGGATTTTAGTTTGCGGGTGATACCGGCGCACCCGCAGGTGAATATCCCTGCGGAGTGCCATTTGGTGAGTTGGCAGGATTGAGCAGCGGGAAGTTGCAGACTCAAACCTATTGTCGCTTTTTAGCGGTAAAAGTTGAGGGGTAAAGCGTCAAGGTCTTGGGTTCCATGTAAATACCATGGCCCTCCAGGCTAAGATCACCTTTTTTGCCTATGCGGTATATGGCAGAGAGAGAGCCAGATTCAAGCTGACCTACCCCCGTCTTATGCCAAACAAGCGTCAGTATTCCGTTCTTGAATCTACCTTCCAGATCAAAAGTGGCATCCTTGTCATAGCCGTTACGGCCTTTGCTGGTGCCTTTGACTTTATTGCCCCAACACTTAAGTTCCATTTCAAATTGGCCAGTGGAGTTAGTGCCGGTAAATTTTTCCGTGGTATCCCAAATACCAGCAAACACCTGCCCCTGGCTACGTATATCCTGATCAAACAGCGCTTGAATAAACGGCCAAAGCCAACGCACAAATTCAATTAAGGCAGCGACAATTACACCCGCAATAACACTTCCAAGTAACGAGGATTGCATATCAGCCTCCAGGGGAAAGTCGTCAGAGCCGGTTTAAATCTGGCCTGGCGTTAATCGCCAGATTCTGCACCTAGCTAACGCGAATTACAGCTGTTTGAGGTGAATTGAAGCAAAAAAATTGTCGCCACAAGTCATTTGTCTACACAGGAAACGACTGACTTTGATAACCGAAATAGGCGAATTCGGTTTCTTGACATAGAGCACAATTTAACCAATTCAATTAAGTTTCAATTTGTATGCTGGTAGTATTGTATTACATAATAACCAACACCAAAGGCGGAGGGACAGAAGTAGCGCGCCCTTTGGCTTTGGCTCTTATGGGTTAACAACAGCAGCAACCCGACAAAATAATTAATAACTGAGGACCTTTTTATG
>CBIMZH010000572.1:0-2384 GCA_966248255.1 uncultured Cellvibrio sp. | reverse complement strand
AAAAATGCAACTTAAAAACCATCCGTTTGATTGCTTTGTTATGCCTATTTAATTTCTCTATAAATACCCAAACGTTTTTCGACATGAATATGACTATAAGCACCCCAATGCTCGATATGAACTGGAACCTTACTTATATGCATGGATATTTCTTGAGCGCTGTCCCAAATATTAAAAATATTACATTGAGTTTCACCAACAGCCCTATGATAAAAGTAAATAGGATTTTTGAACTTTTCCTCTAGTGGTGCATTACCAATTACTTCATATAAGCCATTTTCAAACCCGTCATAACAGCAGCCTACAATAAATGCGACATCGAGTATTAGTACATTTTCGATAGTTGCAACAAAGCCTATTTTTCTTGGAGGTAAAGCGTAATTGGAGTAAAAGGCAGCAGTAGTGTCATTTAAGACTCGACCATAACCGTAGATTGTAAATCCGTCATTTACAGCACCGTCAGTGATTAGGTACCTGAAAACATCACCTTCAGTAGGCTTGAATTTTTTCTTTCTCATGAGTTCCCTGCATAACAGTTTATTAGACGGCTGGTGCCGTATATCACCTTGCCGCATATCATTTTTCAATATCCGCTGAGATTAAAGATTTCTTTAAAAAAATCAACGGGTTAATTTCCGCCAACACATTTATCAATTTTGGTAAAAGCTGCATTTGCCGCTTATCTTTGCCTTTTATATTTTTAAGCTGCTTGCCAAGCAGCTGATATCCAAAGCATTTTTTCGGGATGTCAGCTGATATACGGCATGCGCCGCTTATCACGGCAGCAGCGCCCTAGATATCAACAAACTGCAACAGCCCCTTATCCCTACTGATTTATAACAAAAGACAGAACCCTAACCTCACCACCAAGTGCCTTGGTAGCATAGTTAAACACCCCAAACCTATAGCCCAAGAAATACGGCCAATCCCGCTTCATTACAAACTTCTCCCCCAGCGACTTAAAATTTTTACCATCGGTGCTGTAGGAGAAGCTCGCCCAGCCGCCATCTTCATCGGTGCGCACATCGGCATAGGTGCGCAGCCAGATTTTGCTGCCGTTAATTTTGGCGCCAATGATTTTTTTGCCGTCGTTTAGGCTTTGCCAGTGTTGATCCAGATTTAAATTCTGGGTGACCGCAAGACGATATTGACCGTTAATTTTCTCCACGCCTATCCAGGCGCTTTTATCGCGCAGCGCAGCCAGGCCGGCAATATCGCCATCGCGCATTTTGCTGTAGTCGATCAGCATAGTCGCCTCGGCTACCGGGCCGGGGATACGGCGCGTTAGGGTGTTGCGCGCGCTGTAAAAATCTTTAGTCAGAGTTGCTGTTTGTAAGATGAGCCCATTGCCCAGCGACCATTTGCTATCGTCCGGGTTGTGGTTCCACTCCCAGGCGGGGTTGAGCCTTGGTGCGGTGAAATTATCTGGCGCATTGCGCGCTCTTACTTTGTCGGCAGCGCAGGGTAAATTGGGGAAGGGATAGGAGTCTGCCCATTGGCCGTTTACTAATGCCACTTGTGGCCAGCCATCCTGCCAGGTGATGGGCGCCATCACTGGCAAGCGCCCTGCGGGAAACGCATCATTAAAACCCAGGTAGTACCAATCGCCGTTTTGCGTTTGCACTATGCCGCCCTGGTGGGGGCTGTGGCCGGCGCTTTTACCGGCGTAGGGTAATTTAACCGCGAAGGGGCGAATCTCGTAGGGGCCAAAAGGGCCTTGAGTAGAGCGGGCGACATATTCACCGTTGGCGTACTGGGTCATAAAGATGTAGTAGTCGCCATTGATTTTATAAAAGCGCGAGCCTTCCAAGGGGCCGGAAATAGCTGCTGGTGTGCTAAACACTATTTCACTACGCGTTTCACTAAAGCCATCGTCACTTAATTCGGAAACATGAATGTCGTTATTGCCCCAGGCGACATAGAGTTTGTCGCTGTCCGGGTCTATTAACAGGCCCATATCGTAATAGCATTTTTGGCTCTGCTGCTTTTGCCAGGGGCCCTCCACCGACTTGGCGGTATACACATAGCCACCGCCTTCATTGTGCATGCAGCCCATCCAGTAAAAGGTTTTATTGCTTGCGCGGTATTGCAGGCTGGAGGCCCAAACACCATTCACATAAGCACCGCCATGTTTAAGGTCATAGTGCTCGTTAAAATCCAGGCGCGGCACCGAGTGGGACAGATATTCCCAATGTACTAAATCATAGGAGCGCAACAGAGGCGCGCCGGGGGAATGGTGAAAGCTGGAGGCACTGTAGTAGTAGGTATTATCAACGCGAATAATTTCCGGGTCGGGAAGGTCTTCCCAAATTAGCGGATTGCTGTAGCGCGCTGGGCAGTTGCTGGCTTTGTCTTTTGCCTCTGGAGCCTCACCCCAGGCGCTC
>CBIMZH010000571.1:0-2385 GCA_966248255.1 uncultured Cellvibrio sp. | reverse complement strand
TGCACGCCCTCTTCGCGGGCGTTAGCCACTTCGCGCTTGGAACCTGGCATGTTCTCTTCGTCGCGACGGTAGGCACAGCTCACGCTGCTGGCGCCCTGACGAATTGAAGTGCGATTACAGTCCATGGCGGTGTCACCACCACCCAGTACAACCACTTTTTTACCTTTTACGCTGATGAAATCAGCCGGGTTCTTTTCAAAGCCCAGGTTGCGGTTGACGTTGGAAATCAGGAACGGCAGCGCATCGTAAACGCCGGGCAGGTCTTCACCGGGGAAGCCGCCTTTCATATAGGTGTAGGTGCCCATGCCCATGAATACCGCGTCGTAATCGCGCAGCAGCTCTTCCATGGTGATGTCTTTGCCCACTTCAGTGTTCAAACGGAACTCTACGCCCATGCCTTCGAAAATTTCGCGGCGGCGGGACATGACGGATTTTTCCAGTTTGAATTCGGGGATACCAAAGGTCAGCAGGCCGCCGATCTCTGGATACTTGTCGAATACCACTGGCTTAACACCGTTGCGCACCAGCACGTCAGCACAGCCGATACCGGCAGGGCCAGCGCCAATCACGGCCACTTTTTTGTCAGTCCAAACCACTTTGGACATGTCTGGCTTCCAGCCCATGGCGAAAGCGGTATCGGTGATGTACTTCTCGGCATTGCCGATGGTAACCGCACCAAAGCCGTCATTCAGGGTACAGGCGCCTTCGCAGAGACGATCCTGGGGGCAGACACGGCCGCAAACTTCGGGCAGCGAGTTGGTCTGGTGGCTGAGTTCAGCCGCTTCAAAAATATTGCCTTCAGAGATCAGCTTCAGCCAGTTGGGGATGAAGTTGTGCACCGGGCACTTCCACTCGCAGTAGGGGTTGCCGCACTCCAGGCAGCGATGCGCCTGGCCTTCAACCTCTGCTTTGGCAAATGGCTGGTAAATTTCCACAAACTGGTGTTTGCGGGTTTCTATGTCCTTCTTGGTGGGGTCTTGACGACCCACATCCAGGAATTGAAATGAATTGTTCAAACGTGCGGCCATTGTCTATGCCTCTCTAAATACTCTAAACCCGAGTGCAAACGCGGGATTACTCACCGCGTTGCTTAAAGCTCACCAGCAGACTGCCCAGGCTTGCCGCCTTGGGTTTTACCAGCCAGAACTTGTGGAGGTAGTCGTCGAAGTTATCCAGTAAGTGCTGACCCCAGGCGCTTTCAGTCTCGCGAGTAAACTCGCTGATAACACTGCGCAGGTGGTTGCGGTGCGCTTCCAGAGCTTCGGTATCAATGCGGTGGATATCCACCAACTCGTGGTTGTAGCGATCCACAAAGTCTTTGCTTTCGTCGAGCACATAGGCGAAACCGCCAGTCATACCCGCACCGAAGTTAACACCGGTTGGGCCGAGTACAGTGACCACACCGCCTGTCATGTATTCACAGCAGTGATCGCCTGCACCTTCCACCACTACGTGGGCGCCTGAGTTGCGCACACCGCAGCGCTCGCCGGCGATACCCGCCGCAAACAGCTTACCGCCAGTGGCACCGTACAAACAGGTGTTACCCATAATGCTGGTCACATTGGACTTGAAGCTGGAGTTGCGCGGTGGACGCAGTACCAGTTTACCGCCGGCCATACCCTTACCGACATAGTCGTTGGCGTCACCTTCCAGGTACATTTCCAGGCCGCCGGCGTTCCACACACCGAAGCTCTGACCGGCAACACCGGTGAGTTTCAGTTTGATCGGCTGGTCGTTCATGCCCATATTGCCGTAGCGCTTGGCGATCTCACCGGAAATGCGCGCGCCCATGGAGCGGTCGCAGTTGGTGATATGGAATTCAAATTCGCCGCCCGACTTGGCTTCAATGGCGGGCAGTACCGCCTTAACCATGGCCTCGGCTTTCTCGCCCTTATCGAAAGGCTCGTTCTTGGTCACAGCGCACAGCTGTGGCTTGGTGGCCAGATAGTCATCGGTGTGAATGATCGGGCTCAGGTCCAGCTTGTTCTGCTTGGAGGTTTCGCCGTCCAGCAGTTTAAGCAGGTCGACGCGACCAACCAGTTCGGCCAGGCTGCGCACGCCCAGACGAGCCATCCACTCGCGGGTTTCTTCGGCCATAAACTTGAAGAAGTTCATCGCCATTTCCACTGTGCCTATGTAGTGGTCTTTACGCAGCTTGTCCTGCTGGGTAGCAACACCTGTCGCACAGTTGTTGAGGTGACAGATACGCAGGTATTTACAGCCGAGCGCCACCATAGGGCCGGTACCAAAGCCGAAGCTTTCAGCGCCGAGCATAGCCGCTTTAACCACGTCCAAACCGGTTTTCAGGCCGCCGTCGGTCTGTACGCGCACCTTGTCGCGCAGATCGTTGGCACGCAGGGTCTGGTGAGTCTCGGACAAACCCAG
>CBIMZH010000570.1:0-2387 GCA_966248255.1 uncultured Cellvibrio sp. | reverse complement strand
TCAGCTCGGTAGAAATTTGTTGCCCCATGCGCCCGCGTTTTACATAGCGATGCTCGAACGAAATGGCGCCTTTATCCAGCAGCAATTGTTTAAATTGGTCGATATAGGTTTGCTCGAATTTGCTGTTGAAGGTGTTAAAGAAAACAATCTTTTTGCCTTGAAAATTATTATTGTCCACAAAGGCCCAAATAGGCGGCGAAGGGCTGTAAAGCCAAATGGGAGAGCCGAGATAGATGGTTTGGTAGCTCGACAGGTCAATTTGCTTGGGCGTTATCTCCGCGTGAATGCTGCGCGCATCCTGCATGGCATTTGCCCAGCCTTTAAGTCCCAATTCATAGTCCGATGCCTCCAAGCGAAAAAAATCTGCCTGCAAATTCTGCGCTATGTGTTGTGCTAAAACGGCGGTATTGCCTGAGCGGGAAAAGACGATGACCGCAGTTTTTGTAGACGATTGTTTTTGATTTTTTGCGCTGGAAAGTTTGTCTGCATTAGCGCGCGCCTGCTGGTTTTCAATTTGGGTGACGACTACAGGTACCATGGCGATGGCAACCAAAAGCAAGGCGATTCCAATCAGTATCCACTTAAGCATTTTTTAATCCTAACTTTTTATTTCCAATAAATAGGCTGGGAAAACGCCGATTAATGTATTGCCGCTTGACGCAATTTTTTCACATCGCGTGAAGGTGGCTCGCCAAAGAGCCGGGCATATTCCCGCGTAAACTGCGAAATGCTTTCGTAGCCAACGCGCAGTGCCGTGGTGCCCGAATCCAGGCCTTGGTTGAGCATCATCTGCCGTGCCTCCTGCAGGCGCAATTGCTTGATGTACTGCAAAGGGCTCAGGCCGGAGATGTTGCGAAAGTGTTGGCGAAAGGTGGATGAACTCATATGTGCTTTTTCGGCGAGCGATTCTATGTCGATGGCTTCGGCGTAGTTCACTTTAAGCCAGGCCATGCTCTTGGCAATTTGCCGCCCCGGTTGCGAGGAGGAGTTGAGCAGTTGCAGATTTGAACCCAATGGGCTGAGCAACAGGCGAGCGATAATTTCCTGCTGGATCAGTGGGCCAAGCACCGGCAAAAGCTCTGGTTGATCCAGTAACTCTATTAGGCGCAACACAGCACCCAAAATAAATACATCAATGTTGCAATGTGCGAGCGCAATCTGCTGCTTGGGCGTTGGCTTGGGCGGCAAATTCAATTGGGCTGCCACCTGAATAATTTGCGCCGGATCAAGTCGCAACATAATGCCTAAATAGGGATCGGCAGCGCTGGCACTGGTCACTTGCGAAACCACCGGCAAATCCACCGAGGCCAGGAGCGCCTGCCCGGCGGCATAGTTAAATACCTGTTCGCCGAGGGTCACCTGCTTGGTGCCTGAGAGGGTGAGAGCCAAGCCCAACTCATAAATGCAGGGAATCTCATCCGTAGCATGACTGCGTTTATGGATCGACAAGGCCGCAAAAGCAGATACGTAGTCACCATCGTTTTGGGCAATTTTTAATAATCGCTGGCGTATGGCTTTAAAGATGGCACCAGACTCTTCCGATTGCAGAAAACTGGAATCATTGCTCATGATTTATCGCTCTAGATGGCCTAGGTTGTTAGTTCAACATTCTAGGTGTTAGCTGAAACAGTCGCACCTAAAATAACTGAACCTCATCAGATTAGGCAAAAACTTCCCGTTTTTTGGCAAGCCCATGCTCGCTTTGAGGTAGATACTGGCTCCATAGCGACATGACATGCGTTATCGCTGTTACCCACTGACGTTTATTAACTCTGGAGTGTTAACCATGCAAAAAGTAGGTTTTCCCAATCTGAACGGCCAAAACATTACCCTGTCTGCCCTGATCAATTTCCCTGAAGGCTTTAGCGAAGCCAAGCGCTACCCCGCGATTGTGGTTACTCATCCCGGTGGCGGTGTAAAAGAGCAAACCGCCGGGCTCTATGCAAAACACTTGGCCGCCGCCGGTTTTATCACCATTGCCTTCGACGCGTCCTACCAAGGTGAAAGCACCGGCGAGCCGCGCCAATTGGAAAACCCCTATGTGCGCACTGAAGATGTAAGTGCCGTAATCGACTATCTCACCACCTTGCCTTATGTGGATACTGCCAAAATTGGTGCTATGGGGATTTGTGCAGGTGGTGGCTACAGTGCCAACGCCGCGATTAATGATCGTCGCATTCAAGCGCTGGCAACCGTAAGCGCCGTTAATATCGGCTCTATGTTTCGCAATGGTTGGGACAACAATATTAAAGATGCTGATGCGCTGCCCGCGCTTGAAGGCGGCTCTGGTGCGCGAACCTCTGATGCCAATGGCAACCCTATAGCCACTATTCCTCTGGCTCCATTGTGTAAAGAAGATGCACCAAACCAGGAGCTGCTGGAGGCCT
>CBIMZH010000569.1:0-2393 GCA_966248255.1 uncultured Cellvibrio sp. | reverse complement strand
GACCAGGGCGACAGCGATAACTTTTTGGCCGAGCAGCTGCAGCCGCAGCGACTGCTGGATAGCTGCGCGCAATACCAGCAGCCAATCGACTATCGCCTGCGCCCCGGCTATGACCATAGCTACTTTTACATCGCCAGCTTTATTGACGAACACCTGGAGTATCACGCGCGCCACTTACTGGCGACGGCCAGCTGAGCCAGTGACAAATCTGCACATAAAAACGGCGACCTCTGGTCGCCGTTTTTATGTGCACTATGACTACTTAATTCCAGCTTCACTTAAGCCCCATCACTTAAACACCCATTCATACCTACCAAATACTTAGCCGCCACAAACGCACCACATTCGGTCATATTTTTCATTGCGGTGCACACTGGCGCACCAGACAGGATCACCGCAATTACAGCCAAAAAAATCCTGGCGCACAGATATTTTTTAAATGCACCAATTAAGCGCAAAAGCACTCAGCTCGCCAGCGGCCAGCAGTCGCCTAAGTCGGCACAAAAACCTTCAAATACAATAACTTAATACACATTTTTTACACTCAGGCACGATTGTTGCCAATACCAGTCAGGCACAAGCGATGTATCCATGCCCATGACCATACCTCTTACAGACACAAACTAAAGAGAACGCAGCTATGTCCTATCTACTCCCTTCAGAGTTTGTCACCAAAATGGTGGATTCCGGCGAATCCAAAATTTACATGTCCACCCGCGACACATTAGTGCGCGCTTATATGGCTGGCGCGATTCTCGCACTGGCCGCCGTGTTTGCCATAAGCGTGGCCCTGGCTACCGGCTCGCATCTGGTGGGTTCTATCCTCTTCCCGGTGGGCTTCTGCCTGCTCTACCTGATGGGCTTTGACCTGCTTACCGGGGTGTTTATGCTCACCCCCCTGGCTTGGCTGGATAAGCGCCCAGGCGTAACCATCGGCCAGATACTGCGCAACTGGGGCCTGGTGTTTCTGGGCAACTTTGCCGGCGCACTCACCGTCGCCATCATGATGTCGTTCATTTTCACCTACGGCTACAACACCGACGGCGGTGAAATTGCCAAGAAAGTGGCCGGTATTGGCGAAGCCCGTACCATCGGCTATTCCCACTATGGCCTGGACGGTTGGATTACCATTTTCATCCGCGGCATGCTCTGCAACTGGATGGTGTCTCTGGGCGTTGTTGGTGCCATGGTTTCCACCCATGTAACCGGCAAGGTATTCGCCATGTGGGCGCCAATCATGCTCTTCTTCTTTATGGCCTTTGAGCACTCAGTGGTGAACATGTTCCTCTTCCCCTTCGCCATGATCATGGGCGGCAACTTCTCCATCGCCGACTACTTCATTTGGAACGAAATCCCCACAGCTCTGGGCAACCTGGTAGGCGGCCTGGCCTTTACCGGCCTGACCCTCTACTCCACCCACGTGCGCACTGCACCCAAGCGCGCTCTGGGTTAATTGCTACAGCAGACGGCAGCCTCGGCTGCCGTCTTGTTTACTGATTATCGCCAAACCTGTTGCAGTTCAGTCGGTTTGGCAATGACCAGTTGTCATAGGCGCGGGACAACCTCAACAATGAATAACAATATTCAATTTTCCAGCGGCCAGTTTTCCGATAAAGGCCGCAAAGACGTCAATCAGGATTACCACGGCCTGTTCAAGCCAGAGCCGAATCAAATCCACAGCAAAGGCATAGCCCTGGCAGTCGCCGATGGCATAAGCACCAGCAACCTCAGCCATATCGCCAGCGCCACCGCCGTGCAAAGTTTTTTTAGCGATTACTACTGCACCTCCGATGCCTGGTCGGTCAAAAAATCCGGCCTGCAGGTGGTGGCTGCCACTAACTCCTGGCTGCACTCGCTCACCCGCCAAAGCCAGTTTCGCTTTGATAAGGATCGCGGCTATGTCTGCACCTTTAGCGCCCTGGTAATTAAATCCTCCACCGCACATATTTTTCACGTGGGCGACTCGCGCGTTTACCGTATTCGCAATAAGCAGATGGAGCAGCTCACAGTCGACCACCGCGCGCAGCTCTCCAGCACTGAATCTGTGCTCAGCCGCGCGCTGGGTATAGATGATTTTGTTGAAATAGATTACGGCGCCTACTCGGTTGAAGCGGGCGATATTTTTGCGCTCTGCAGCGATGGTATTTACGAATTTCTCAGCGAAAAAGAATGGCTGCAGCTGCTCGAACAAAAGCTGCCGACGCTGGACGCCACCGCCGAGGCCATCACCAAGCGCGCCCTGGCCAATGGCAGCGATGACAACCTAACTGTGCAGTTGATTCGCATAGAGCAGTTGGCCGACCAAAAAGCCCCTCAGGTTTATCAGCAGCTGGCGGAACTGCCTTTCGCCCCGCCGCTGGAAGCCCGCGCCATCATCGACGGCTACCAAATTC
>CBIMZH010000568.1:0-2400 GCA_966248255.1 uncultured Cellvibrio sp. | reverse complement strand
CTTCGCGCGCGTCATAGGCGTGATGCAAATAGCTATCAGCCACAGGGTCGCGCTCGAAACTCATGATTTCGTCGGCAATATTGGCGCGCTCGTAGGGCTTAACCCAGGGCTTGAGTGGGCCGCAGGCTGTCAGCAGTAAAGCTGCAGCGACCAGTGTCAGGCAGCGTTTTATCATTCGCGAATCAGCTCCCGAATTTCGTCGCGATATTTGTTTTCGTCACCTGGCTTGTAGCCGCGGTTTACGTAGCGAATTTCGCCTTTTTTATCGATAAGCACAGTAGTAGGCATAGCTTCTACATCGTAGAGCTTGCTCGCTTTACTTTCGGGGTCAAACAGAATGGGGAAGCTGACCCCCAGGTCTTTTATCAACTTTACTGCGTCAGTATTGTCTTCTTCTACATTGATACCCAGGTATTCAAAACCCGCCGGGTTATAGCGCTTATAAAGGCCATCAAGCAGTGGCATCTCCTGACGACAGGGGCCACACCAAGAGGCCCAAAAGTTGAGCATCACCACTTTGCCGCGCAGTTCAGCCAGGCGCACATTTTCACCTGTGTTGCTTTTTAAGGTGAAATCGGGTGCTGGCTCGGCCAGAGCGCCAAGAGATGCCAATGTCGCACAGGCAACAACACTAAAACTCACAATTTTTTTAGCAGCTTGCATTACAAATTTCATAACTTGCCTCACCAAATAAATCAAACGACTAGCGATCTATCAAAAGAAGACCGACAAACCCAAACGCATTTCCAGGTTATTGGTTGTCTTGGATTCACCAAAAATTTCGTGACTGAATACATGGTCGCGCATGCTCCAATCCAGCGCCAACCAATCTGTACCGTAAAAGCGCAGACCGGCACCAAAGTTGTAGGTGAAATATTGCTTGTCGGCAAAGCTGGTATTTCCTGCCCCAGCAATCACATAAAAATTACTGTTAAAGGCCAATTTGTCCGAAAGATAAATTTGCCCTGGCAAAAAATTGTAACCGAGCGACAAGTTGTAGTAGGAGAACTTGCGTTCATCTGGCGTTAACAACTCCACCCCGCCACTCAAGAGTTCGTAACTGGTCTTTTGCGCTTCGCTGGAGCCGTAAGCGCCCTCGATAAAAAAGTCTTCAGTAATATGGTAAGAGAGTGTCGCCCCCGCCACCGAGTTTGAGCCAAAGTCTTCGATATTGAGCAGCCCGTAAAAAACGCCAATCTCAAAGTCTTCGCTATCCAGATCGGCCTCTTTAATTTTGCGCCGCTCTATATCCGGGGTAATAATTTGCCCCAGCTCGTCATCATCGCTACTGTCATCCTGCGCCAGTGCATTAACTGAAGAGCCAGCAGCCAGTAGCGACAACATCAAAAAAAGACGTTGAACCCAAGTTTCCATTCGTTAACCTCTTCGTTGGTATTACGGCTGGTCAGCACATAGTGATTGACGTATTCCATGCGCAGGAACAAACGCCCTTTTACATGCACATAAGCGCCCAGTCCGGCTTGAAATAAATTGTCTTCGCGATCTTCTGTTTGCACCAGGGTGGCACTGGGAAAGGTTTTTATTTTGCCCGCACCCACAGTGAAATAGGGTGAAACTCGCCACTGGGGAAAGGGCTGAAACAATACTGCAGCCGCGGTGATACGGCTGTCAGAAAACTGTCCGGTATTGGAGTCGTAGCGCAATTCGGCGGACAGGTTTTTGGTGAAGCGATAGCCCAGGTTAAATGCCAGCCCATCGGCACCGGCAAAATCCCCGTAGGCCACCCCCAGTTCGATTCTGTCTTCCAGATAATCGCTTTGATTCAGGTCGGGAAAATCGGGCAGGCTGCCATCAGGGGATAGCGTCAACTGCATATCACTGCGCTTGATCCAGCCAGTGATGCCACGCCTGGTTTGAATTTTTATCCAGCTGGTGCGGCTTTTTAACAGGGTGATAACTTCATCGCGCTCAACTACATGAAAAATGGGATAGCCGCGCCCCGGACCGGAATACATATTAATAAAGGCATCATTCACCGTGACCTGCAGCGGCTTGTCGTCACTAAACCAGCCGGCCTGCGCTGGTAGCGCAAGGCAAAACAACAAGAGCATTGCCGACTTGCACCCAGCCTGCCCTGCTCTAGCACCCAACCTTTGGATAAAACTGGCGATCATGCCTTGATACTCTGATTCATCATTGTGATTTTAATTGGGAATCGCCAGCTCAAAGGGGTTGGCGTAGTACTGGCCATTGGTGTCCAGCCACTCCGACAGCAGTTTTAACTCTGCCGGGTTGAGCGCACCAGAGTGATCTACTGAGTCTGACAGTATTTCGCCATCGTAAGCTCTAGTACGCAATCTCACCCACGTATTGGTTGTCTGATTCGGGTTGGGAGACACCCCCGTATTAGCCACAGCTGCTTGGAAAATCCAGCCAGGC
>CBIMZH010000567.1:0-2401 GCA_966248255.1 uncultured Cellvibrio sp. | reverse complement strand
CTCAATGCCCAACTGCTGATTAAACAAGCCATGCAGGACCCGCTAACCGGTTTGGCCAACCGCCGCCTGCTGGAGGATAGAGCCAAGCAAGCCATAGCCCAGGTGCAGCGGCACGGCGGACTGGTCGCAGTGGCTCTGTTCGATATCGACCGCTTTAAGGCGGTTAACGATAGCCACGGCCATACCCTGGGCGATGCACTTATCGTCAGCTGCGCCGAGCGGCTGGCCAGTATCTCCCGCAGCGGCGATACAGTCGCGCGTTTTGGCGGCGATGAATTTGTCATAGTGCTCACCCAGTTGCAGGATGAAAATGAACTCCTGGCCGCGGTCAAACGCCTGCATCAATTGATGGCCGGTAAATATCAGCTGCAGGGCCACAATCTGCACGTTAACACCAGCATGGGCGTGGCCGTTTATGCGCGCGATGGCGAGGACATAGAGACGCTAATCAAGCATGCGGATATGGCTATGTATCACGCCAAGGAGATCGGCCGCGGCCGCTTCCAGTTTTTCCAGGCATCGATGAACGAGCGCCTGACGCTGCGCCTGCAAATGGAAAATGCCCTGCGCAATGCGCTGGCGAACGGCGAGTTGCAATTGCATTTTCAGCCGCGCGTCAGAGCCGATGGCCAGCCCTCGGGGGGCGAGGCACTGTTGCGCTGGTATCACCCCCAGCTGGGTGCGGTTAGCCCGGCGCAATTTATTCCCGTCGCGGAAGAGACCGGGCTGATAGTGCCCATTGGCAGCTGGGTGCTGCGCAGCGCCGCAGAGCATCTTGCGCGCTGGCAGGAGCAGTTCCCCGGCATGCATTTAAGTGTGAATATTTCGCCGCGGCAGTTTTACGATGAAGCCCTGCTGCCAGATATCCAGGCCGCCTGTGCGCTGGTTGCCGAAGGCACCTTTGAAGTGGAAATTACCGAATCCCTGGCGATGGATAAGCCCAATGAAACCGCCGAGTTACTGGGCCAATTGCGCGCCTCTGGCGTAGGTGTGGCTATGGACGATTTTGGTACCGGCTACTCCAGCCTGGCGCGACTAAAAACCTACCCTTTGGATGTGCTCAAAATCGACCGCTCTTTTGTGCAGGGCATTGAGCTAAACCCCGCCGATGTGGCCATAGTAAAAACCATTATCGAGCTGGCCAATAACCTTAAGCTGGGTACAGTGGCCGAGGGGGTAGAGACAGAGGGGCAAGCCAATATACTGCGCGAACTGGGCGTAAAGGAATTGCAAGGCTATTTATTGGCCAGGCCCATGCCCGCGGCCGATTATCTGGCCTGGTGGCAGCAGCAAACCCAATTGCCCACCTGAGTTTGTCGGCTTTTACTCCGCTGCCAGAGTGAGTTGCACACTCGTAAAAACTTAAAACCAATCAGATCGACAATAAAAACTCATCGAAACTAAAAAAAGAAACTAAAAAAGCCAAAGAAAAAATAAAACGAAAGTAAAAACACAAATCAAAAAAAGAGTTGGCCTGTAACGCAAACTAGCGTTCGGCCAACTGCAAGGGGACTTGAGGCTGTTTAACCCGGGATATATTCCTAATCCCATGGGGGTTAAACACCGTTAAATTCATTGCCTTTATGAGGCCAGGCGCTCAGTGGATGCGGCTTTCGCCCAACCTTTAAGCTGATCGAGTAACAGCCGCAAGGGGCTTTGATTGAGCTTCTCGCTCATATCCTTGTTCGCGGCCAGCAGCGCGGCCAAATCGCGCTGCAATTGTTCGTTGGCAAATTGCAGTCGCTCCATCTGGCGTCTATCGCGCTCGGCCATATCCCGCCACTGATCTAATTCAACCTGCAACCGCTGGCGCTCGTTAAGCAAGCGTTTGCACTCTTCCTGCAACATAGCCGCGTGACGCAACAGCGTCAGGTTTTGTGCCTCGTGCGCGGTATTGGCCTTAAGCTGAATATCCATCAAGGGAAGATCCTCGCAGGCTTGCCGATCCATTGGATAAAAACAATTCATAATGAGCCTCCAGGTTTTATTCTGAGCCTGCCCAATCCATAAATGTCCGGGCAATTTTGTTGGATGCTTATGTTCTAGATGTTATGAACTTGGAGTTCCTTGCATTGGCCGCTATCCATAGCGCCTTTAAAGCCAGACTATGCGCTTTGCAGTGCAATTCACATAGGCCAAATAGCCAGCAGATGGCCTAGGCCATTTGGCCTAGGCAAAGGCGCAATTTGGTACTGGTTATCCCCAGCCACTGCCCTATAATTCAGTGGCTTTTCAGTCTAGGGATTTGGATTAACAGGCTGTTATTTTTATTGTCAATCCACCTTTGCTGTCGGGACATCCTTTTGAACTTGCGTAATCTAGCCAGGCTTTATCCGCTGTTGTTGGCCCTCACCCTGTTTACCGCTGCAGGTTTTTTCACCAACCGCGTCTTTGCCCAAGA